>NZ_CBDLAM010000056.1:12514-21681 GCF_965301125.1 Anaerosporobacter sp.
ATACTGTCCTTACCAAATATCTTATCTATATTCTCTAAACGAATTATATCATCCATTACGTATCACCTCCATTGGATTTAGTTTTGATGATCGTCTTGCAGGGATTAAGGCGGCTATGGTAGCAGAGGCTAGTGCAATGAATGCAGAGAGAACTATGAAACCATAATTAATATATAGATCTACAATTGGTGTTCCATCAGGATTAATTGCGAATTTGGTAAATGCAATTTCTAACAAGAGACCAAGTATCACTCCAAGGATTGCGCCCATAATTCCAAGTAAAAGTCCTTGAAAGAGAAATATATAGCTTGCAGTTTTATCCTTTATACCCATTGCTTTAAGAATACCGATTTGTTTTGATTTCTGGATAACGGTTATGGCAAGTACACTAGCTATGGCAAGAGCCACTGCTATTAATACAAACACTTGTATCATTATACTTGAGACACTTTGCCCCTTAAGTCCACTTAGTAATTCCTCATTTTGTGCTTTCCAGTTATCAACCTTATAATTATTATTAAGTTTAGATTCTATATTTGCAGCAATTTCATCTGCTTTAAAAACCTCGGTAACTTGCATTTCAATGTTTGTTACGTCACCTCCCAACGAGAACATATTCTGGGCGTTTTCTAGTGTTGTTATCAACCATGATTTATTAAGAGAAGCTACATTAAGATTATAAAAACCTGTTATTGTTACCGTATTCACTTCACCATTGTTAGTTATAATTTGAATTTCATCTCCAATCTTAGCTCCTAATTCTTGTTTAAGCTCCTTACCTATCATAACCTCTAAGTCGTACTTTGGTTCTCTACCTTCGTATATTCTTTTTTTTATATTGTAGATTTTATCAGAATCATCTTTGTTCATACCTCTTATTAAGACGGAATAGTTCTGATTATCTTCTTTCACAAGTGCTGGAATATCAGTAGTTACTGAAAGATTTTTGATTCTATTATCAGTGGATTCTATCTTATCAATAATCTCATCAGAACCATTAATAAGTTTATCAGCTTTAGTTGAAGATATGGTAATTTGAGGTGAATTACCTACAGTTTTGTTTATAAGACTTTTTTGAAGCCCTTGTATTAATGAACCAATAAATATCTGTACGGATACACCAACTGCTATTCCAAGTACAATAAGGGCTGTTTGGCCTTTGCTTGATTTTAGGAAACGTGTTGCAATTTTAAATGCTAATCTCATCATAAAACCTCCTTTCTAGTTTTGATAAATATTGGAAAGTATCAATATATGTTTTGAGTAATTTACTTGCTAACATATTATTATGGGAATTTTAGTGAAATAATAATCACTTTTATAACATGATAATAATTCACGATAGTATATATAGGTAATAATCTAACTAGTTAATGGTTAGAAAACTAAGATCAAGTAGAAACACTTGGTCTTTTTGGTTATATAAAATACTATTTACCATCAATTGCTATTGAAAATCATTCTCATTTAGTGTATACTATACGAAGCTAGGCTTAAGTGAGGTTTTAAATTATGCAATATATTTTCATAAATCCTGTCGTAGACAAGATGTATAACAAAGAAGAGTTAAATGATGTACTACAAAAGAATGGATATGAGAGAGTCGATGTTACAGTCGATTGGCATGGTATAGTGAAAGAGAAATATAAATCTGCTTTAGATGAGGCAACTCTACCACTTTTGGACCGAAGATGTCCATTGGCTATTGAGGAAGCGAAAAAGCAGATTAAGGATAAAACGGCTGAAGTTCCTGCAATAGAACCTATCTTAATACATTGCGCCATGGAATTAGCAACCCGTGAAACATTAAAAGGAAAGAAAAAAATAATTACAACGCCATGTGAAAGTTTAGCTTCCCATGGAAATCAGTTACAGCTTCAAGATACTGTTTTTGTGAGCTGGAAAGAGTTTTTAAAAACATTAGATGCAAATCTTGTTGTCAAAGAAAACGCTTTGGAGGAGAGTCCAATTCCACTAGGGTATTTTGATTCCTTGGAAGCTAAGACAGCGAGTCTTTCAGGAAAAGAGACCATAGAGGAGTATTTTTCTAATGAAAGATATAAGGATAAGGACTTGGTTGAGATGCTCTATTGTAATGGTGGTTGTAATAATGGTGACGGGGTACTAATTGATGAAACTTAGTAAACGTATTAAGACAACGATTTTTGTTGCGGTACTTTTTATCATTTGGTATATCATCACAGAACTTGGAATGGTAAGTACTTATATCTTACCATCACCTAAAAAGGTAATTGATAGCTTTTATAAGATGCTCCTATCTGGTGAAATATTCGAAGATATCTATATTAGTTTCATTCGAGTATTAAAAGGGTTTTTCATAGCAACATTTTTTGCTTTTATATTAGCAATGGTACGTATTATTCGACCAAAATGGAGTGATTATTATGAGTCAATTCTTCAGTTTATGAAGAATGTTCCACCCCTAAGTTTGATTTCCTTGTTAATTTTATGGTTTGGTATTGGAGAAACAACAAAAATTGCAATTATTGTACTTACCTCTTTTTTCCCAATCTATTTAAATACAGTGAAGGGTTTTGTGAGCTGTGACAAAAAGTTATTGGAAGTAGGTCAAATCTATGGATATAACAAAGTAAATAGTTTCTTTCGAATTATGCTTCCTTTTGCCATGTCGGATATATTAGTTGGTATGAGAATTGGTTTGGGGTATAGTTGGAGAGCCATTATTAGTGCAGAAATGATTGCCGCATCAACAGGCCTTGGGCATATGATTCTATTTGCACAACAAATGTCGCGAACAGATAAAGTAATTGTAGGCATTATTGTAATTGGTGTTGTAGGCTATATTACAGATCGCTTGTTTGCGTTAATCATTAATAAATCACTGAAAGGAACTGAGACAAATGGATGGGATTAAGTTAGTTGATATCACAAAAAGTTATTCTGTGGAAAATGAAAACCTTAAAGTTTTAGATCAGATTAATCTTAATATTCCATCGAATAAAATCACAGTTATCGTAGGTCGTAGTGGTTGTGGTAAGACGACGTTGCTTCGCTTAGTAGCAGGTTTGGAAAACTACGATAGTGGAGAAATTAGAGATGCAAACCTTAAGAGAAAGGCGTATGTATTCCAAGAAGATCGCCTGATGCCATGGTTAACTGTGAGAAAGAACATAACGTTCGGAATCAAAAAAAACGAAATTAATCAAGAGAAAATTGATACAATTATTGAAACTGTGGGCTTAAGCCGATTTAAAAGTGCATATCCAAAACAACTGTCTGGAGGGATGAAACAACGTGTCTCAATTGCGCGAGCAATCGCATATGAACCAGATTTTATCTTGATGGATGAACCATTTTCAGCGTTGGATCATTTTACGAGAGAACAGATGCAAGAAGAATTGCAAAACATTCATAGGCGTACTAAGTGTTCCATTTTATTCGTAACACATAGTATCGATGAAGCATTGATTCTAGGAAATAAGATTGTAGTGCTAGAAAAAGGAACCATCAAATCGGAATATGAGATTGATGATGAAACAGAACATAGAGATTTATTAAGTAATAAATACGTAGAACTAAAGAAAAAAATCATAAATTATTTAAAAGTAAATGTATAGAGGAGAAACAAAATGAGATTCAATAAGAAAAAAATCGCAACTTTCGTAGCAATGGGAATGATTATGACAACTTTGGTTGGCTGTTCTAGCAAAACAGATACTACAAAAACACAATCATCTTTGGATGAATTAACAATTACACATGTTACATCCCCATTAAATGTACCAAGTATCTTACAGAAAAACAAAAATATTTTTGAAGAAGAATTTAAGAGCAATGGTCAGGACATTACAGTAAAATACGCAGAAATCACATCTGGTGCTGATCAAACACAAGCGTTAGCATCTGGTGATGTTGACATCTTATATGCAGTTGGTGGTACTTCTGTAATCTTATCCGCAGCTAATGGTGCTGATATCAAAGTTCTTAATATGTACAGTAGATCTCCAGAGGCATTTTGCTTATATTCTGCTGATGATTCCATTAAATCTGCTGAAGATTTAAGAGGTAAAACTATTGCAGGTCCTACAGGAACTAACTTACACCAATTATTACTTGCGTATCTTGACAATGCAGGTATGACAATTGAAGATGTGAACTATGTAAATATGTCAATTCCAGATGCAAAAGCAGCCTTAGATGGTGGTAGCATTGATGCAGCATTAGTAGCTGGACCAACTGCTTATGTATCACAGCAACAAGGTTACAACTTAGTAACGAATGGTGCAGGATTAACAGATGCAATCATCGCAGTTGCAGTAAGAGAAGACTTCTATAACGAACACAAAGATGTAATCGATATGTTCATGAACGCACAAGAAACAATCATCAACTACATGGAAGAAAATCATGAAGAAACAATGGAAATCGTTGCGAAAGAACTTGATTTAGAAGTTGAAGCAGTAGAAGAAATGTTTGGGCAATATGATTTCAACATTGAAACTACAGATGCAGACCGTGAAGCTTTCCAAAACGTTGCAGACTTCATGTATGAAGCAGGTATGATCGAAGAAGAGTTTGATACATCTTCAATTTATATAAAATAATTGGAAGAGAGGTAAGCAATGGTAGAAAAAATTACAGTTAAAGATAACGATGATATTATTGAAATTACCTATGAAGATATCTTAAAGTATCATGGGAGACAAATGATTGGTGGAGCAGCATTAGCATTTAAAATTATGTTAATGACATTCAAGGAACTTTGTGATGAAATCCCTGTTCGTGGAAACTTTCATTTCTATAGTGGTATTGGTTCCAATGGTAGAGGAATTATCGATGCTACTGAGATGGTAATGCGTGTGAAAACCAATGATCAACTAAAACTTGATTTATCTTATTGTGAAGATAAACCAGGACAAGTAGCACCGAATGGTGGAAGATACTATTTTGAAATTGGCTATAAGGAAAAAAGCATTCAGCTATATCTGAAAGAAGGTATTATTCCAGAAGAATTTATGGAATATTCTAAGTTGGCTAAGCAGTGCAAAGAAGCAAATATTCCAATGAAAGAAGAAGATCAAAAGAAGTTATTGTCATTAAGACAAGCATTAGCAAATAGTATTATGGAATCAAAACCAGAGGACTTATTTGTTATTTTATAAAGTTATAGCGGAAGTGATGTGACTATTGCTAAATCCAGTAGTCACGCTATGTTATTAAAACCAAATAATTTCCAATCCAACTTAAAGAACAACTTTTCTACACTGTATGTCATATGTGAACATATATAGTTTCATATGGCACACAGCATCGAAAGGTTGTTTTTTTGAGTATGCACATGTTGACATTTCAACTTCTATGATGTACAATGCAAAATATCAAGATGTTGAGTTTTCAACTTCTTAAAAAATGATAAAGGAGCATTGGTATGGTCGATAGATTTGAACGGTTTTCTTATGCAATATCAGAGATTTCTAGGCACTGGCATAAGTTAGCCACAGAGGAAATGGAAAAATACGGGTTAAAAGGACCACATTCGGTATATCTTCTTACGATGCATCGTTATCCGGAGGGAATTACTGCGCCGAAGCTTGGCGAGCTTTGCGGTAAAGATAAAGCCGATGTTTCCCGCATGATGTCAATTCTGGAGAAAAAAGGATTGGTAACAAAAGAAGGTATCCATCAGAACCTTTATCGGGGGGTATTCAAGCTGACAGGTGAAGGAAAGGATGCTGCGGAGCATGTACGCAAGCGTGTGAGCCTTGCTGTAGAAATTGCCGGAAAAGATCTCACTGATGAAAAACGGGAAATCTTTTATGAAGCGTTGGAATCAATAACTCTAAATTTGCGTCAATTAAGTAAGGAGGGGCTTCCTAAGTAACGACCCGATAAAATGGAAAACTCTTGAATTTGTTTTAATATGTATGAACCAATTTTGTGAAAAGGAGTTAAAATTATGGATAAACTAAAAAGAAAAATGCCTATCTGGAAAAAGGTAATGTTAGGGATTACCTTAGCAATTTTAGCAATCATACTGGTTTTAGGAATCACGATTTACGCAGTATGGCATAATGAAATCTCTACCATCGCAAGTATGGAACTAATCAGAGAACGCAACGATGAACACCTTGATGGCGATGTGTATATGATGAAAGTCAAAGGAGATTTTTATCTGGATGAATTCGTTGAACAAGGTGGAGTAAAAAACGATACCGAACTCATAAACTTTGTAACAAGTAAAATTACAAAAGGCTTAATAGATATAGATATCAGCGATCCTGAAATAGCATGTTCCTCTTTTACTGCTAAGAGTGAAAGCGGAGATGAACTTTTTGCAAGAAACTATGACTTTTCTAAAACCAACACTTGCATCGTATTTACGGAAGCCAATGAAGGGCGCCATGCATCTATCTCCACAGTTGACCTTCAATTTCTAGGTATTGATGTTGACAAAGGTGTTGATGATTTGATGGATAAAATTACTTCACTAGCTGCAACTTATGCTCCTCTCGACGGTATGAATGACGCTGGTGTGAGCTGTGGTATTTATATGACCTATCAAGGTGATGAAACAGTTCCGACAGACCAGAATACCGATAAAGATGACCTTACTTCAACAACTTTACTACGTCTAATTCTCGACTATGCCGATAATGTTGAGGATGCTGTTGAGATTGCATCTAACTATGATCTTCATGACTCTGCAAATACCTCTTATCATTACATGGTTGCCGATGCGAGCGGTAAAAGTGCTATTCTTGAATGGGTAAACGGAACCGACGCTACCGATAATGATGGCTCGGCTAGAGAGCTTGTTGTAACCTATAACGATAACGATGCTCACATCGGAACTATTGAGGGAGAATCTGATTATCAGTGGATCTCTAACTTTATTATTCAGCCTGGTTATTATGATGATTCGTCTACTGATAATAAAAAAGGATATGACCGCTATGAAAAAATTTACGAAGAACTGAGCAAGACGGACGGTGTTATGAAAGATGAACAGGCTGCTATGGATATTCTTTCAATGGTAGGAAGAAGAACATGGAAAAACGATGATAACAACGGCTGTACCGTATATAGTGCCGTATATAACTTAACGGATAAAACTGTATTGTGGGTTTCAAACGAGAACTATGAGGATAGCAGTGCAATATTTGAATTCAGCTTTGATGATTAGTCTTTGGAGTACTATTCAAGGTTGAAATAGAGCCGCTAAAAAATTAACTTAATCAGTTAATTTTTAGCGGCTCACTTTTTAGTGTTTCGGTGTTACTTTTCCATTTTTTGAAACAAGAGCAGTTCCGTTATCTAAAGAAATATTAAAAAATTGAAATACGTAATATTAATAATAATGCTATTAGGATTTGTCGCATGTGATAAAAATAAAGTAGCATCAATAAGTGAAGTAAAGAATCAAATAACAAATCAAGAGTCAATAGATGCTAATGAAAATATAGAAACAACAGATGAAATACCAGAATGGAAAATACCCGGAGAAAAAACTCCTTATGTAACAGTAGACTCATCTTTATCTAGGGCTGAAATAGAAAATTTTAAAAAATATTATAGTCTTTCCTTAGATAAAGATGAAAACTATACAATAAAATTATATGATAGTGAAGGAAAGCTAGTAGATGAGTTAAGTAATCCGAAAGAACCTAGCATACATTTCTTAACTAATAAGGTGATGCAAATAATTATTTATTATGGTAATCCATTTTATTATACTTATTTCTATAATATAGAGAACAGGGAAATATCGCAAGCTTATGACACACCTGTACTTGCTCAAGATGATAAAATTGTTTATATTGATGGAAAAAAGTTAATAGTAAAGGATATCTTTGATAAAGATAAATATTATAAAGAGATCGAAAGAAATTTTACGGAAACAGTTCCTCCTTCATCAGCAATTTCTAATGCTAAATTTATCTCAGACCATGAATTAAAAATCAAGTATTATGAAGGTGAAAAGTATAACCAAAAGAAGGAAACAATAGACTTAGATAAGTACTGATAAAATTAGAGAAGCTACAGTATATATGAATAATATAAACCGTATTAGCATACTTCTAATGAATACTAATATTAAGAAAACGAATAGGTGAATAAAATGCTTCGAATGATTAATTTGGTCAACTATGATTCAGAACTTGAGCGCTTTGCAGATAAAGAAGATCTAGTTAAGTTTTATACCAATTACGGAATAGATGGTATAGAAATACAAAAATTACAGGATTTACAAAACAAAAATCTATCAGAGGATATGATTATTGGAATACATCTTCCATTTTATAGTACATGGGTAGACTTTTACAAAGATGACATGGATAAGGTATTAGATGAATATGGAACTATGGAAGTAGTAGAGCAAATCTATGGTGGTACAGATAAATCTGCCTTGATAAAAAGATATAACGAGCAATTGGAGTACGCAGATCGTATTGGCGCTAAATATGTTGTATTTCATATTTGCGATGTATCAATTGAAGAATCGTTTACTGGTAAATTTCTTCATTCAGATGAGGAGGTAATTGATGTTTCCTGTTCTTTAATAAACGAACTGTTAGATGGAAAAAACTATCAGTTTGATTTCTTAATGGAAAACCTATGGTGGCCAGGACTTAATTATAAGAATCCTTTCATGACAAAAAGGCTAATTGATGGAGTGAATTATTCTAAAAAAGGGCTTATGCTCGATACAGGACATCTTATGAATACCAATCAAGAATTAAGGACATCAAAAGAAGCCTTACAATATGTCAGAACAGTTATTAATGAACACAGTTCATTAAAGGAATATATTAAGGGGTTTCATCTTAATCAGTCTCTGTCTGGTGAAAGAGCACAAAAAATGAATTATGATACAGCCGAACTTAAAAAAGACTATTGGGATCGTATGTATCAGGTTTATGAATATATCTTTCAACTGGACGAACATAGACCCTTTGTCTGTGAAGGTGTGGAAGAGTTTATAGAGGAAATGAAGCCAAAATACATCACGTATGAATTCATTACGCGTAATCGTGAAGAACATGAGGGATATTTAAAACAAATAAGTATTATCGAACCGTATCATAAGTAAGGGATACGGTTTTTTTAACGAATTTTGTACTGAAGGTCAATTTATTTTAAAACAAACATATAAATTAAAGAAAAATCTTTATTTATGAAATAAT
>NZ_CBDLAM010000057.1:0-12671 GCF_965301125.1 Anaerosporobacter sp.
TTATTATAGTTAATTGATTTCTTAAAAAAAGAACAACTTTTCTACGCTGTATGCCATTTTGTGAACATATTTATATCCACATATGGCACACAGTTACGAAAAGTTTTTTTATTGCACTGTTTCTCCAATACTTATAACGGTATTACTATCCGTTCCTTTTTTATAAGAGAAGGTAACGGTACTGTCAACATCATATTTCAACATATCGATAACATTTCCAATCGTCACATCGAAGATTTCATCTGAGTTATTAAGCATCACATAGTAGTGAGAATTGCCATCAATTACTGCTTGTGCAATCTTAGTTATTGTTCCAGTAATGGTTAGTGTTTCAGATTCCTGTGAAACTGTAATACCTGAGTTGCGAAGAAGAGCAGTATAGGTCTTTTCGCATTCTAAGGCAGAATCACCGATTGCTACAACTTGGTATTTTGATATATTTACCATCGCATACTTTTTAACCAATCCAGCTTCATCTTTTAAGGCTATGAAATACGTTGGTTCATTATCAATATTAAGAAGTAGTGGGAAGGTTGCTTTATAACCGAGGTGTTGAACTTGCCCTTCAGCAGAGGACATAGCGGAATATTCTTCTGCACCAGAGATTGAATAATACCTTGTTTCGGCTGTACGTTGGTTCATAAGAATAAAACCAACATTAGATTCGTCACCACCAACACTAGTAACACCAGTATATACCCAGACATCGTCATCAAGGACAATATAATTATATCCTTCTGTTGTTTTAAGACAATCTTTCTGGCTGAATAAAGTGTTCCAGTACCCGTGTTTTAATGTACCATAATAATCATAGTAGCTTATTAATAAATCAGCAGAATATACGTGATCTATCCAAGTGGGAACATCTTCCACTTTATAATTGGTATGCTTACCAGTAATAGCATTAACAAGAACAACATTAGAGATTGTTTCACCACCGAAAAGACCAATGGTATAATCTTTCACAGGACATACCCAGTATGGAACACCAGATTCATCAATTTCAAAACTTGGCTCATCAAATATATAAGTCGGGTATTTGAATCGTAAGTATCTATAAATATTTCGCCCGAAATGATCTGATTTTGAGTATTTGATTCCGGATTCTAATTTAATACAGTCTACATCTTGAGTAGCCATATCGATACGGATGTAGGCAGGAATGCCTTCAGATTGATTACTTATCCATTTGTAAAGGCTACCATACTCTAAAGGAGTAACTCGAACTGGTGAGTTATTATAATTAATCTGAGTATAAGCATTACTTACTTCAAATTGCGAAACGTATTCTACCATGCTACCCATCTTTCTTGAACCAAGTAACGTTGCAGATTCCTTATCTAACAAAGGAATTTCATTGTATGAAATCTCTTCAATGTCAGTTGAAAAATCTCTTGTTTCAATATTGATAAGCTTTTGGTATTTTGAAGCATTTACAATAGGGGAAGAGAGAACACTTCCGATTATAAAGATAACAATTGCAACCAGTGTAATTCCAAAAGAGATTAGAACTTGTTTGCTCTTAAAATCAGAAGAATTAAGAGCTAGGTTATTGATATTTCGAATTTGGTCATGTGATTTGACATTCTTAATTACAGTAGTAATAAGACATAATATAGTAACAATAGCCAGAACACTGATTACAAAATACCAGAAGCCTTTCGCATGAATGTTAATAGGTGGGAGTGCTATATAATAATAAATGAATCCCACAATTAGTACTAGTAAAGCAACCAAAGCGATGCTTTTCGTTTTTTTCATAAACATCCTCCATTAATATATTCATTTATTTAATAGTAGCAAGATAAGTAAAAATGTCAATTAAAAAGGTGTGAAGAATATATAATTTTTATAAACAGCAAATTTAATGTTTCATTTTTTGAAGAAAACTGTTAGAATATACTGTAACTAATTAGTCATGACTATTTTGTAATGTTATCATTATTTATTACGACACAAGTAGTACGGCTATATAGTAATAATATACATGTTTCATTTAGATATAGAAGGAGATTTAGAATGCATATATTATTTATATCGTTAGGTTGCGATAAAAACCTCGTAGACAGTGAAGTGATGTTAGGCTTAATTAACCAAAAGGGATACATCATGACAAACGATGAGAACGAGGCTGATATTATCGTTGTAAATACATGCTGTTTCATTAATGATGCCAAAGAAGAAAGTATCAATACAATTCTTGAAATGGCAGAACTTAAGAAAACAGCAAATCTAAAGGCATTGATAGTGACTGGATGTCTTGCACAAAGATATAAAAAAGAAATCAAAGATGAAATTCCAGAAGTAGATGCTATTGTTGGAACGTCTAGTTATGAGAACATCGTTAAGGTAATTGAAGAAGCGCTTGAAGGAAAAACAAGTGAAAGCTTTGAAGATATTGATGTAACTCCAGAGGTGGAAAGCAAAAGAGTTTTAACAACTGGTGGATACTATTCTTATCTTAAAATTGCAGAAGGGTGTGACAAACACTGTACGTATTGTATTATTCCTAAGATTCGTGGTAAATTCCGTAGTGTACCAATGGAAAGATTAATTGCAGAAGCAAAGAGTCTAGCGGAACAAGGTGTGAAAGAGTTAATGTTAGTAGCACAAGAAACGACATTATACGGTGTAGATCTTTACGGTGAAAAGAGCCTACACAAATTACTTAAGGAATTATGCAAGATTGAAGGTATCGAGTGGATTCGAATTCTTTATTGTTATCCAGAAGAAATTACAGATGATTTAATCAAGGTTATGAAAGAAGAAGAAAAGATTTGTAATTATCTTGATATGCCTATTCAACATGCTTCTGATAACGTTCTTAAGAGAATGGGACGTCGTACAAACCGTCAGGAATTAATTGATATTGTAACAAAACTTAGAAAAGAAATTCCGGACATTTCATTACGTACTACTTTAATTACAGGTTTCCCAGGGGAAACAAGGGAAGATCATGAACAATTACTTGAATTTATTGATCAGATGGAATTTGATCGTCTTGGTGTCTTCACTTATTCTCCAGAGGAAGATACGCCTGCAGCCAATATGCCAGATCAAATTGACGAAGAAATTAAAGAAGAAAGAAAAGACGAATTAATGACATTACAACAAGAGATAGCTTTCGAACATGCTCAAAATATGGTTGGAAGAACTCTTAAGGTGATGATTGAAGGTAGATTGCCAGAAGATAATGTATATATCGGAAGAACCTATATGGATGCACCGAATATCGATGGTTATATCTTTATAAATGCGGAACATGAAATTATGTCAGGTGACTTCGTAACTGTAAAAGTTACTGGTGCTAATGATTATGATTTGACGGCAGAAATAGTATATTAACAGATTGAAAGGAGTGAGGTTTGGTGAACCTACCAAATAAATTAACGATAGCAAGAATTTGCATGATACCACTTTTCGTATTCTTCTTATTGACGAATATGGTACCATATTCTAATTATGTCGCAGTAGCTATATTCATTATAGCATGTTTAACAGATGCATTAGATGGGCATATAGCAAGAAAATATAATCTTATCTCTAATTTTGGGAAATTCATGGATCCATTAGCGGATAAATTATTAGTTTGCTCTGCACTTATCTGTTTCGTGCAACTACAATTAGTTCCGGCATGGATTATAATTGTTATCATAAGTAGAGAGTTTATAATAAGTGGATTTCGTTTAATTGCATCCGATAATGGAATTGTGATCGCAGCAAGTTGGTGGGGTAAATTTAAGACAACTGCACAAATGATTATGTCAATCTTATTAATTATTAATTTTGATGGTGCGTTTTTTAATGTCCTTGAACAAGTATTTATTTATGTAGCTTTAATATTAACAGTAATTTCGCTTATTGATTATTTAATAAAGAACAAGAATGTACTTAAAGAAGGGAGTAAATAACAATGGTAGTTGAATTAATTAGCGTAGGAACTGAACTTTTACTTGGTAATATTGTTAATACAAATGCAGCATACCTATCTGAAAAATGCGCAGAACTTGGTATGTCACTATACTATGAAGTAACTGTGGGTGACAATCCGGAGCGATTGCTTGATGCTGTGACAACAGCATGTAATCGTTCCGATATTGTTATTCTTACAGGAGGTTTAGGGCCGACGAAGGATGATTTAACTAAGGAGACCGTAGCGAAAGCATTGAATCTTTCTCTTGTAGAAGATAGTCATACAAGAGAAAGAATTGAGAAATATTTTGAAAGAAGTATTTACAAAGTAATAACAAATAACAATTGGAAACAGGCTGAGATTATTGAAGGCTGTAAGGTAATTGATAACGATAATGGAACCGCTCCAGGACTTATCGTTGAGACAAAAGAAGACAAGCGTGTTATCTTGCTTCCTGGACCACCAAATGAGATGATTCCTATGTTTGAAAAGGATATCTTTGATTATTTGAATCAGATTAGACCGAATGTAATCTTTTCTAAGATGGTTAAAATCAGTGGTATGGGCGAAAGCTTTGTTGAGACTCAGATTACAGATTTGATTGAAGCGCAGTCAAATCCTACAATTGCTCCATATGCTAAGTGTGGGGAAGTTCATCTACGTGTAACTGCAAGTGCACCTACAATAGAGGAAGCTAAGAAATTAGTGAAACCAGTTGTGAAAGAATTAAAAGAACGTTTTAAAGAAAATGTATATACAACTGATGAGGCAGAAACATTAGAATATGCAGTAGTTAAGCTACTTAAGAAATATGATTTGACACTGGCGACAGCAGAATCTTGTACAGGTGGTTTGTTTACTGGAAGAATAGTTAATGTTTCGGGTGCTTCTGATGTACTGAAAGAAGGCTTTATTACTTATTCTAACAAAGCTAAAAAGAAAAATCTTGATGTAAACAAGAATACACTGAAAAAATACGGTGCTGTAAGTGAGCAATGTGCCAAAGAAATGGCAAAAGGTGCAGCGATTAATACAGATTCTGATGTAGCGGTAGCAATTACAGGTATTGCTGGGCCAGATGGTGGAACAGATGAAAAACCAGTTGGTTTAGTTTATATTGGTTGTTTCGTGAATGGAAAGGTAACTGTCAAAGAATTCAACTTCAAGGGTAACCGTCAAAAGGTTCGTGACAATGCTGTTGTGTATGCGCTTGACCTACTTCGTCGTTGTATTCTTGATAATTACAAGTAAAGTTTAAGGGAGCAATTTCTTATTGAATAGAAATTTTACGAAAGATATCCGGTACTCCTTAATAAAAGCAATTTTTAATAAAATACCATAAAAATGACATAGTTTTGATTTATTGTAGAAATAGTTAAAGATATTGCATAACTATTCAGAATTATTGATTAGTCATTCCGTGGTGAATAGAAAGGAGCACATGCATGAAAAAGAAAAACATTTTAACATTAGTAACAATTGCATCAATTTCTGCCCTTGCAGTTACAGGTTGTAAGAAAGCAGATGATGCTACGAACAATAAGCAAGAAAATATGATAATTGAATCAACAAATGGTTCAACAGATCAAGATATTGATGAGTCTGACTCGAATACAGACACAACAGAGAATGAACAATCCGAATCATCGGATGCAGAGGCCAGAGTTGATAATAATAAAGTTGCTGAAGAAGATTCAAAAACAGAAACAAGTCAAGAAACAAGTGCGAATGAAGATGATAAAGACCCTTCAAATACTACAGCAAAAGCAGAAGTTGAACTTCCGATTTACACAATTAATGATGAATCATTAGAAACAGAAGATGCAATTGCATATGTTTCCGCGGATACTGAAATTACTGCTGAAGTTATTGTTGACGAAGTTGTGGAAGCTTTCAGTGCTAATTCATATGAAGTAAAGATTGGTAGTGTTTCACAAGAAGGAGATACAGTAATTGTTAATTTTATGAAAGGTAGTGCACCAGTAACAGGAGTAGGAGCTGGTGAAGAAGAAGCAACTCTTGATTGCATCTCTTATAGCCTACTTGACAATTTATCTACATGTAAGAAGGTAATCTTTCGTATAGATGGTGAAGCATATATGAGTGGACATATTCAATATGAAATTAATGAGCCACATATGACAGGTAATGAGAACTAAAAAGTTTAGGTCAACATCTCTTACTATAATGTAATTAAAGTTAGCAACGATGACCTAGCAAAAGGGGAATGTATGAATACGCAAACAGATTTGGTGAAAAATATTAATAATAAATATAACTCACTTAGCAAGGGGCAAAAGCTCCTTGCTAACTATATTTTAAACAATTATGATAAAGCGGTGTATCTAACTGCAGCTAAGATGGGAAAAATAGTTGGAGTAAGTGAGTCGACGGTAGTACGTTTCGCTATGATACTTGGATACGATGGGTATCCGAAATTTCAACGTGCGTTAGAAGAGATGGCGAAGAATAAATTGAATTCTGTTCAACGTATGGAAGTAACGTTTGATCGTATTAATAAGGACAACATCTTAAAGTTTGTTTTGCACTCTGATGCTGAGAAGATACGCCTTACTGCTGAAGAAATTGATGAAGAGGCATTTAAAAATGCAATTGAAATGTTATTGCATGCAAAGAAAATTTATATTATTGGTATTCGTAGTAGTGCACCTCTTGCAAGTTTCTTGAGTTATTATCTTGGATTAATCTTTGAACATGTAGTAATGATCCATTCCAATAGTACTAGTGAGCTATTCGAACAGCTTTATCGAATTAGTGAAGATGACGTTTTAATTGGAATAAGTTTTCCTAGATATTCAAGAAGTACGTTAAAAGCAATTGAATTCGCAAAGAATCGTAACGCTAAACTTATATCAATAACGGACAGTTATGCTTCTCCTATGACTAAATACAGTGATTGTAATCTTTTGGCGCGTTGTGATATGGCTTCTATAGCAGATTCAATTGTAGCGCCTATGAGTATAATTAATGCAATCATAGTAGGTGTATGTCAACAAAAACAAGAAGAAGTGGTTTCTACCTTTGCTTCTTTAGAGGAAATATGGAATGAATATCAGGTGTATCGATATGAAGAAGATGGAAATCAGACTACACTAGAGGAGAAGAATAATGAGTAAAGTGATTATTGTTGGTGGCGGTGCTGCTGGTATGCTTGCGGGTGTGTATGCAGCGAGAAATGGTCATCAAGTTACAATATATGAAAAGAATGAAAAATTAGGAAAGAAACTATATATCACAGGAAAAGGTCGTTGTAATATAACGAATGCTTGTGATATGGAGACATTGTTTGATCATGTTATGACGAACAGTAAATTCTTGTATAGTAGTTTCTATGCTTATAACAATTTTGACCTAATAGATTTTTTTGAAGAAATAGGATTGAAGACGAAGATTGAACGAGGTAATCGAGTTTTTCCGGAATCTGATAAGTCATCAGATGTAATTGGAGCACTTCATAGAGAGCTTCAACGACTTGATGTGAAAATCTCTTTTCATAGTGAAGTGAGTGAGGTTGTTGCTGAGGATGGTGTATGTATGGGAATTCGTCTAAAGGGTGATAAGAAGGTAATACACGCTGATGCAGTAATTGTTGCAACGGGTGGATTATCTTACCCTACAACAGGGTCAACAGGAGATGGTTACCGTTTTGCACAGAACATGGGACATAAAATTACGGAGTGTAATCCATCGTTAGTACCGTTTAATATCAAGGAATCATTTATTAAAGAATTACAAGGATTATCACTGAAAAACATTAAAGTTACAGTAACTGCTAAGAACAAAGAAATCTATAGTGATTTTGGTGAGATGTTATTCACGCATTTTGGAATTAGCGGTCCTGTTATCTTAAGTGCTAGTAGTTATGTAATACCTTATATTAAAAAAGGCGACATAAGCGTTGGTATAGATTTAAAGCCAGCGTTAACAGAAGAACAATTAGATGCAAGAATAATGCGTGATTTTGATGAGTTTATTAATAAACAATTTAAAAATGCATTAGATAATCTATTGCCAAGAAAGATAATACCGATTATAATTTCACTAAGTGGAATTGATCCGTATAAAAAAGTTAACGTTATAACGAAAGATGAACGAACGAAACTTGTTCATACGATTAAGAATATGAAACTATCTGTAGCCAGTCTTCGCAGCTATAATGAAGCCGTGATTACCAAAGGGGGAGTCTCTGTTAAGGAGATTAACACAACTACAATCGAATCTAAGCTAGTAGCGGAGTTGTATTTTATAGGTGAGGTATTAGATATAGATGCTTTGACAGGTGGATTCAACTTACAGATTGCGTGGTCAACTGCTTATGCGGCAGGAAATTCTATTTAATCCTTGTCTCGTAAGTAGCGAAGCAGAGTATAATTTCTGCTTTCACTAAATTTAGATAGATTGGAGCTAAACTATGGTTTACAGTATTGCAATTGATGGGCCAGCAGGTGCTGGTAAAAGTACAATCGCTAAGAAGATAGCAAAGGAATTAGGATTTATATATGTGGATACCGGTGCAATGTATCGTGCGGTTGCTCTTTATCTTATGAGAAATCAAATCACTGCAGATGAGAGTGAAAAAATTACGCAGGCGTGCAATGAGGTAAATGTGTCAATCGAATACGTAGACGGAGAACAACAAGTAATATTAAATGGAGAAAATGTCAATGGATTTATTCGTACAGAAGAAGTTGGCATGATGACTTCTGCTAGTAGTAAGAATAAAGATGTTCGTATGAAGATGGTTGAGCTACAAAGGCAACTTGCTAGTAAGACAAGCGTGGTAATGGATGGAAGAGATATTGGAACCTATGTATTACCAAATGCTGATGTTAAAATATATCTAACTGCTTCCTCCGCTGAGCGTGCAAGAAGAAGATATGTAGAATTAACTAAAAAAGGTGTGGCTTGCGATATTGCAGAAATTGAAAAGGATATTATAGCAAGAGATCATCAAGATATGACAAGAGAATTTGCTCCATTATGTCAAGCAGAAGATGCTATCTTAGTAGATAGTTCGGATATGACAATTGATGAAGTTGTTACAGAAATTATAGATATATTTAACAAGAAACAATAAGTGATCATTATGCTTAAAAGCGCATAATTAGAAAGGCTAGTCATTTTGACTGGGTGATATCGTGGAAGATAATAAAGTTAGAATAGCCACAAGTGCAGGCTATTGTTTTGGAGTACAAAGAGCTATTGATACCGTCTATAAACATATCGACAATGGAGAGACGGTTTATACATTTGGACCAATTATTCATAATGAAGAAGTAGTAAAAGATCTTGATAATAAGGGAGTTAAAGTAATTAATGACCTAGAAGAATTAAATGAATCGACTAAGGGAACAATAATTATTAGATCGCACGGAATATCAAAAGAAGTACAGGATAAGATAGAGAGTTCTAATCTGACAGTAGTTGATGCAACTTGTCCTTATGTTAAGAAGATTCATCGGATTGTTGATAAAAAATCAGTAGACGGAAGACATATTGTGATTATTGGAAGTTCAAATCATCCGGAGGTTATTGGAATACTCGGTTGGGCTAAAGGTCCAGTTACTGTAATAGAAAGTATTGAAGATGCGAATAATTTTAGCCTTGAAAAGGAAAAAAAGATATGCATTGTATCCCAAACGACATTTAATTACAAGAAATTTAAAGATATAGTTGAAATTATTTCAAAAAAGGGTTATGATATACTTGTTTTAAATACTATTTGTAATGCCACAGAGGAACGTCAGACAGCAGCTCGTGAATTAGCTTCACAGTCAGATGCTATGATTGTAATCGGTGGCAAGAATAGTTCGAATACTCAAAAGTTATATGAAATATGTAAAGAAGAATGTGAAGATACTTACTATATACAGACACTCAGTGACCTGGATTTAAATCAATTTAAATCTTTTCGTAGCGTAGGTATTACCGCAGGGGCATCAACCCCAAACAATATTATTAAGGAGGTTCATACGACTATGTCAGAAATGAGTTTTGAACAATTATTAGAGGAGTCATTAGTAACAATACACAACGGAGAGGTTGTAGAAGGAACAGTTATCGGTGTGAAAGAAGATGAAATCATCTTAAATATAGGTTACAAAGCAGACGGTATTATTACTAGAAGCGAATATACGAATACTCCTAATGTAGATTTAACTACAGTAGTATCTGTTGGGGATACAATGCAAGCTAAAGTTCTTAAAGTAAATGATGGTGAAGGACAAGTTCTTTTAACATATAAGAGATTAGCAGCAGAAAAAGGTAATAAGAGATTAGAAGAAGCTTTCAATAATAAGGAAGTTTTAACAGCTAAGGTAGCTGCTGTTTTAGATGGTGGTTTAAGTGTTGTTATTGATGAGGCAAGAATCTTTATTCCAGCTAGCTTAGTATCTGATTCTTATGAAAAGAACTTAGAAAAATATGCGGGACAAGAAATTGAATTCGTTATCAGTGAATTCAACCCAAGAAGAAGAAGAATTATTGGTGATCGTAAACAACTTCTTGTTGCTAAGAAAAAAGAGCTACAAAAAGAATTATTTGAAAAAATCAGCGTAGGAATGACAGTTGAAGGTACAGTTAAGAATGTTACAGACTTTGGTGCATTCATCGATTTAGGTGGTGCAGATGGTCTTCTTCATATCTCAGAAATGTCATGGGGTCGCGTTGAAAATCCTAAGAAAGTATTTAAAGTTGGCGATACTGTAAAAGTATTAATCAAAGAAATCGATGGAGAAAAAATCGCTCTTAGCTTAAAATTTGATAATACTAATCCATGGGTTAATGCAGCTGAAAAATATGCTGTAGGTACAGAAGTAACAGGTAAAGTAGCTCGTATGACTGATTTCGGTGCATTCGTAGAATTAGAAGCAGGAGTAGATGCATTACTTCACGTATCTCAAATTTCTAAAGAACACGTTGAAAAACCAGCGGACGTATTAAAAGTTGGTCAAGAAATCAAAGCAAAAGTTGTTGATTTCAATAACGATGATAAGAAAATTAGCTTAAGCATGAAAGCTTTAGAAGCAGATACTGAAACAGAAGAAAGTGTTGAAGAATAATAATACTTTCTAACGTTCAATGTGATTGACTTTTTAATTTGTTAGTTAAAGTACCGTGATGGTAGTTTAGTTAAAAAGACATTACAGAATGAATTGATTTTGTTCTGTAATGTCTAACATACAAATTAATAAGTCTTTTTTTATATACTGATTAAAACATACTATAAGGTGTTTTAGGCATGATTAAAGAATGTTATAGATGAAAGGTGAGTTGAAAGTTGATTGATAATTATGAAAAGTTTAAGGAACAAATTTTCAGGTTAACCACAATTGATTTGAATTCATATAAAGAAAAACAAATGAAAAGAAGAATTGATGCTTTAATAACAAAACATAATATAAATTCTTATAGTTCATTTGTTGATGCTATTAAGAATGATAAAGCGTTATATGATGAATTTGTTGCATATTTAACCATTAATGTATCGGAATTCTATCGGAATCCTGAACAATGGCAAATATTAGAGAGAGAAATTTATCCTTATCTTACGAGTCAATTCGGAAAGAAATTAAAGATTTGGAGTGCTGCATGTTCGACTGGTGATGAACCATACTCATTGGTAATGCTATTGTCTAAGTTCTTACCTTTAAATCAAATTAAGATAATTGCTACCGATATTGATAAGCAAATTCTTGAAAAGGCTCAATGCGGTTTGTATAATGATAAGAGTTTGAAAGGATTACCTAAGGAATTTGTTACAAAATATTTTACAAAAATTAATGACAGGTCTTATAAAATTAATGATGAGATTAAGCGTTGTGTTGAATTTAGAAATCATAATTTATTAAAAGACCCTTATCCAGATTCTTGTGACTTGATTGTTTGCCGTAATGTTTTGATTTATTTTACAGAAGAAGCTAAGGAGGATATTTACAAGAAGTTTAATAACTCCTTGAAAAAAGAGGGTATTCTATTTGTTGGTAGTACAGAACAGATTATCCAACCGCAAACATTAGGATTTGAATCATTTAAATCTTTCTTTTATAAAAAGATATAGGAATTCATATTTGATATTGACAAAATTTATTAGATACGTTAACATAAAAAAGCTGTGTAGAACTTCAGTAGTCTATTGTATACTGAAGTTCTTATACGTTGTAACAACCATTTATAGCGCATGATATACAATGGATTTGTCAGAATGGAGTTTACTATGGAACAATGTAAAGAAATCGAAAGAACCATTATTACGACATATCGAAAATCAATTTGGAGAAAGTTCATTGAAGCAATTGAAGAATATGATTTGATTCATGATAAAGATAGGATCGCTGTTTGTATCACAGGTGATAAAGATTCATTATTACTTGCTAAATGTATGCAGGAACTAAAACGACATGGAAAGATTAGCATAGATCTTGTGTTTTTTATGCCTACTATTGGATATAATAAGAAAAACTGTCACGAAATAATGGAATATACGAAGGCCATAGATATTCCTCTAATCATGACCGATCATGTTAAAGATCTTGATTGCAATAAGATTGCTTTATGTCATCATTTTAATAATGTAATTGAAACCTTATTAATGGGTATGCTATATGATGGACAGGTTGGGACGATGATGCCAAAACAAAAGAACCAAAATTATGAAGGATTGGAAGTAATTCGACCATTGTATCTGGTAAAAGAAGAGGCTATACTAAGATGGTCTGAAAGGAATCAACTACATTAC
>NZ_CBDLAM010000057.1:12762-20031 GCF_965301125.1 Anaerosporobacter sp.
TGAGTATGCATTTACAAAGGATTTTGGAACTATTACAGATGAAAATCTTTCGATTAATCGAACAAATGTAAGAAAACTATTAAAGAACTTACTTCAAATTAACCCCAATATTGATATGAATATATTCAAAAGTATGTATAATGTTAATCTAGATACAATGATCTCCTACGAAAAAAAAGGAATAACATATCATTTTCTTGATAACTACAAAAATAATAAAGTTTAGTTGTTTAGGCTGATTGGACTGCAAATTTAATAAATATTTTTATTGATTTATAGAATCTTTTCTAGTATATTATGTATAGATACTGACAGGGAGGAATTGAAATGCAAAATACAATTAGAGTTGCAGTTGATGCAATGGGCGGCGATAATGCACCTGGTCAGATTGTTAAAGGCGCAGTTGAAGCAGTTAATGAAAGAAATGATATAAAAGTTTTTTTAGTTGGAAGAGAAGATATCGTAAATTCTGAGCTAGAGCAATATACTTATAACAAGGAACAAATTGAAGTAGTGCATGCTAGTGACATAATAACAAATGATGAAGCCCCTGTTATGGCTATTCGTCGAAAGAAAGATTCTTCCATCGTTGTAGCTATGAAAATGGTAAAGAATGGTGATGCAGATGCAGTTATATCAGCAGGTAGTACTGGAGCATTACTTGTAGGCGGACAACTAATTGTAGGAAGAATCAAAGGAGTTGATCGTCCTCCACTTGCACCATTAATACCAACAATTAATGGAGTATCTCTATTAGTTGATTGTGGAGCAAATGTTGATGCAAGATCTTCTCACTTAGTTCAATTTGCAAAGATGGGTTCTTTGTATATGGAACATATTGTGGGTATTAAGAATCCAAGGGTTGCCATAGTTAATATTGGAGTTGAAGAAGAAAAAGGGAATATGCTTGTTAAAGAGACATATCCTTTGTTAAAAGACTGTGAAGATATCAACTTTATTGGAAGTATTGAAGCAAGAGAGATACCATATGGCGCAGCAGATGTAATTGTTTGTGAAGCCTTCGTAGGTAATGTTATACTTAAGTTATATGAAGGGTTAAGTGCAGCTTTAGTTGGAACAATTAAGAAAGGCCTAATGAGTACAACAAAAAGCAAAATAGGTGCTGCTCTTTGCAAAGGTGAACTTAAGAAAACACTGAAAGAATTTGATTCAACAAAATTTGGTGGTGCACCAATGCTAGGTCTAAATGGTCTGGTAGTGAAGACGCATGGTAGCTCAAAGAACACAGAAATCAAGAATGCAATCATTCAATGTGTGTCTTTCAGTGAGCAGAACATAAATGAAAAAATTAAAGAAAATATTATGTAGCGCTTATGGCGTATATGACCAAGTATAAGAAAGGTGATTATGATGGAATTTGAAAAGTTACAAAAAATTATTGGCGAAGTATTAAATGTGGATGCAGATGAGATTACAATGGAAACTACATTTGTAGATGATTTAGGAGCTGACTCTTTAGATATTTTCCAAATTATCATGGGAATTGAAGAAGAATTCGATATAGAAATTGCTAATGAAGCAGCAGAAAATATTGTAACAGTAAGCGATGCTGTAGAACAAATTAAAAACGCACTTAACTAATAGTGTGTGAGGTCGACGGCGCCAACTTGAACAAGGTTTAGTTGGGCGTCGTTTATTTATGTAAGAGAAGAATACAAATAAAAACACTAGAAAAAGGATGTGGTAGAATATGAAGATTATCGAATTATTAAACGAATTTGAAGAAACTATTGGATATCAATATAATGATATTAAGCTACTTCGCCAAGCACTTACACACAGTTCATTTGCCAATGAAAAAAGATTAGATAAATTAGCGAACAATGAACGTCTGGAGTTCTTAGGAGATGCGGTGCTTGAACTTGTTACCAGCGAATTTTTGTATAAGAATAACAGTAAAATGCATGAAGGTGACTTAACAAAGTTACGTGCAAGCATTGTTTGCGAGCAGACGCTATCCTTATGCGCCAATGATATCAATCTTGGAAAGTATATTCAACTTGGTAAAGGGGAAGCGGCAACTGGTGGTAGAGATCGTGCTTCTATTTTATCCGATGCAATGGAAGCGGTAATTGGATCAATATATCTAGATGGTGGTTTTACTAGTGCAAAAGAGTATATTGATAAATTCATTTTATCAGATGTTGAGAATAAACAACTCTTTTTCGATAGCAAGACTATCTTACAAGAAATTGTTCAAAGTGAATACAAAGATCCTTTAACATATGAACTAATCGAGGAAGAAGGACCTGATCATAATAAGAAGTTCACTGTGAAGGCTGTTATCGGAGAAAAAGAGTTAGAAGTCGGAGTTGGAAGAACGAAGAAAGCAGCAGAACAGCAAGCAGCATATCGTTCTATTCTTGCCTTAAGAAAAAAGAAATAGAAGGTTAAGCAAAAGTTTGCGTAAAGAGAAACTTAAGATGTGGGTGGTGAAGTGATTTTATGTATTTAAAGAGCTTAGAGATACAAGGATTTAAATCCTTTGCAAATAAATTAGTTTTCGAGTTCAAGGGTGGTATTACAGGTATTGTAGGACCGAATGGTAGTGGTAAGAGTAATGTAGCTGATGCAGTACGTTGGGTTCTTGGAGAGCAAAGTGCAAAGCAACTTCGTGGTGCCAAGATGGAGGATATTATCTTCTCTGGAACACAAACAAGAAAACCATTAGGGTTTGCATATGTAGCAATAACTCTAGACAATTCAGATCATCAATTAGCAATTGATTATGATGAAGTAAAGGTTGCAAGACGTGTATATCGATCTGGAGAAAGTGAATATTTAATTAACGGTTCCAGTTGTCGTCTAAAAGATGTACAAGAGTTATTCCTTGACACTGGTATCGGTAAAGAAGGATATTCAATTATCGGTCAGGGGCAAATTGATAAGATATTAAGTGGGAAACCAGAAGATCGAAGAGAGCTGTTTGATGAAGCAGCTGGTATTGTTAAATTTAAGAAGAGAAAAGCTACGGCAGAGAAGAATCTGGAAGAAGAAAAACAGAATCTGTGCCGTATTAATGATATCCTTGCAGAAATTGAAAAGCAAGTGGAACCTTTAGAGAAGCAAGCTTCAGTCGCAAAAGAATACCTTAAGTATCGTGAAGAGTTAAAGAACTTAGATGTAAATATGTTCCTAATTGAATATGAAAGAATTCTAGAAGAACAAAAGAATGTTGATGAGAAGCTAGAAATAGCAGCAAGTGACCTTAATCGATCAAAGAATTCCTTTGATCAAACAAAAGAGGAATATGATAAATTAGAAGCTCAGATTGAAGAATTCGATTCTGCTTTAGAAGAAAAGAAGATGGAGTTAAATAACTACCGTCTACATAAAGAGAAGTTGGAAGGCGACATAAAGGTTTATAAAGAACAGATAACTGCTTCTGAGCAAAATAGAGAACATTACCAAGAACGTATTAATCTAGTAAATAAAGATTTAGAGGAAAAGGATTCTCAATTAAAGACGTATTATGAACAAAAAAATTCTTTAGATGAAAAAATTGATTCTTTTGATGATGTTAATAGAGAAATGAATACGGAGTTAGAGAATATTTTATCAGATATTACGTCTATTACGAAAGCAATTGATGAGTGTAACTCTAACATGTATCATTTTATGGAAGAGAATGCAAATCAAAAGGCAGAGATTCAAAAATACGAAACAATACTGGAACAAAGTAGTATTGGAAAGGCTACTTTAAACCAACGATTATTGAAGAACAAAAGTAATGAATCACTTTTGCTGGTAGAATGGAATGAAAAACAAGAATCATTACATGATATAATGGGAAAAATCCAAACGATTCGAGACCAAAATTCAGATGTTGAGAATAAACTTCGTGAATTACAGAATAATATTAAAGAAAAAGAAGAAGTATATCGTAATCTTCAACAGAAATATCACCAAGAAAAATCTCGAATGGACTCTTTGAAAAATATGACAGAACGTTACGAAGGTTATGGTAATAGTATTCGTAAGATTATGGAGTTAAAGCAATCAACCCCAGGTATTGAAGGCGTAGTTGCAGATATTATCAAGGTTAAGAAAGAGTATGAAACAGCAGTAGAAATCGCACTTGGTGGTAGTATCCAGAACATCGTTACAGATAATGAAAACACAGCTAAGAGTATGATTGAATACTTGAAGAAGAATAAATTCGGTAGAGCAACGTTCTTGCCACTTACTTCGGTTAGCAGTAGAGGTGGATTTAAAGATAATAACGTGCTTAAAGAACAAGGGGTTATCGGTTTAGCCAATTCACTTGTTGAGCATGATAAGAAGTATGATGGATTAGTAGAATATCTATTAGGTAGAATTGTTGTAGTAGATACAATTAATAATGCAATTGCTTTATCAAAAAAATACAACTATTCTCTTCGTATTGTTACGATTGAAGGTGAATTACTTAGTCCTGGTGGCTCTATGTCAGGTGGTTCTTATAAGAACAATAGTAATCTATTAAGTAGACGTAGAGAAATCGAAGAGATTGAATCAAAAGTATTAGAAATATCGACACAGATGAAAGAAAATGTTGCATATGTAGAAAACTGCAAGAAAGTTAGAGAAGAGAATCGTAATATCTATGAATCGAATAAATCTAAGTTACAAGAGTTATCTCTTTCTCAAAATACTGTAAAGATGCAGATGCAACAAATCGATAGTAAGAAACAGGAAATTGGTGCTCTTTATGAAGAAATTCAAAAAGAAAGTGCTGAAATTGATAGTCAAGCATTAGAATTAAAGAACTCCATAAATAAGTTAAGAGAAATCCAAAACGAAAATCAGTTAAAGAGTAAAGAAGTTGAGGATAAGATGGCCGAATATGCAAAACAGTTAGAAGAGAAGAAACTGTTAGAAAAAGCATATAATGAAAAAGCCGCTTCCTTAAAATTGGATTGTTCTACATTAGAACAGCAAAATCAGTATGTTGTTGAGAATATTAAGCGTGTAAAATCTGAAATTGATAAGCTTAGGGCTGAGTTACAAGAGGTTCAGGTTAAGCTATTACAAGCGAAGCAACATATGGATTCAAGAGTTGAATTAACGAATAATACTAAGAATCAACTTGAAACTGATGAGAAATTAATTGCCTCATTAACAAAAGACTTAGAAGAAATGATCACAAAAAAAGATAATCTATCCAAAGATCATAAGGCATTTCTTACTAGAAGAGAAGAATTATCTAATATGGTCAATGAATTAGATAAAGAAAACTTCCGTCTAATTGGGCAAAGAGATAAACTGATGGAACAGTTAGATACTCAAGTTAACTATATGTGGCAAGAATATGAATTGACATATAGTTTAGCGCTTGAAAAGAAGAATGAGGAATATAGTAATATACCTCAGATGAAAAAAATGATTCAAAGTTTAAAACAACAAATAAAATCACTTGGTGACGTTAACGTTAATGCAATTGAAGATTACAAGAATCTAATAGAACGATACGAATTGTTAAAGACGCAACATGATGATTTGATTGAAGCAGAAGAAGCGCTTAAAAAGATTATTGAAGAATTAGATATTGAAATGCGAAAGCAATTCAATGAGAAATTCGCAGAGATTCGTAGTCAATTTGATCTTGTATTCAAAGAGCTATTCGGTGGAGGTAAGGGAACCTTAGAATTAATGGAAGGTGAGGATATCCTAGAAGCAGGTATTCGTATTATTGCTCAACCACCTGGTAAGAAATTACAGAACATGATGCAACTTTCGGGTGGTGAGAAAGCACTTACTGCAATTTCGTTATTATTTGCAATTCAGAATTTAAAGCCTTCTCCGTTCTGTTTATTAGATGAAATTGAAGCCGCTCTTGATGACGCTAATGTTAAGAGATATGCCAAGTATTTGCATAAATTAACTACACATACTCAATTCATTGTAATTACCCATAGAAGAGGGACTATGGCAAGTGCAGATACCTTATATGGTGTTACGATGCAAGAGAAAGGTGTTTCGACTCTTGTATCTGTAAGTTTAATTGAAGATGAATTAGAGGACAAAAAAGAAAAAATATAAATATTATAGAGGTGTATAATTTTTGGGAGAAAAGAAAGGTTTTTTTAGCCGATTAGTTTCAGGTCTTGCTAAGACAAGAAACAATATCATAACTGGTATTGACAACATCTTCAAAGGATTTTCAAGTATAGACGAGGATTTCTATGAAGAATTAGAAGAGATTCTTATTATGGCGGATTTAGGTATTAATACAACTACAGCTATTATTGAGAATCTTCAGAAAAAAGTGAAGGAACAAAAAATCAAAGAACCTAGTCAATGTAAGCAATTATTAATTGACAGTATTAAAGAACAGATGTCAGTTGATGAAACTGCGTATGAATTCGAAAATCAAAAATCAATTATCTTACTTATTGGAGTTAACGGTGTTGGTAAAACAACATCTGTTGGAAAACTAGCAGGCCAATTAAAGGATAATGGTAAAAAGGTTATGGTAGCTGCGGCAGATACATTTCGTGCGGCTGCAATTGAACAACTTACCGAATGGGCGCATCGTGCGAATGTAGAGATTATCTCTCAACAAGAAGGTTCTGACCCAGCAGCAGTAATTTATGATGCGGTTACAGCTGCAAAAGCAAGAAATACTGACGTATTACTTTGTGACACAGCAGGACGACTTCATAATAAGAAGAACTTAATGGAGGAACTTCGTAAGATTAGCCGTGTTATCGACCGTGAATACCCAGAGGCACATAAAGAAACCTTAGTAGTACTTGATGGAACGACTGGTCAGAACGCACTAGCACAAGCAAAACAGTTTAGTGAAGTAGCTGATATTAATGGTATTATCCTAACAAAGTTAGATGGTACCGCTAAAGGTGGAATTGCCATTGCTATTCAATCTGAACTTGGCATTCCAGTTAAATACATTGGTATTGGTGAAAAAATAGATGATTTACAAAAATTCAATGCTGATGAATTTGTAAATGCACTATTTACTGCAACAGAATAATTACACAAGTTTCAGCTTAGGGAACGAATTCAACTATATGAAATAGGAATAGAAGAATTCTAAATTAGTTATACTAAGCTGAAACTTTTTTAGTATATAAGTGAAAATACTTATTTTATAAGCTTTACAAGCGCATTGGATTGTCTTTTGTATGAATACAAAGTATGTTTACAAGGCGGTCAAAGAACTTGACAGATGATAAAATCGTGTTATCATAAGTTAAAGTGATATAATTAATCATAAGCCTAGTTAATCATATATAAGTAAAACAGTTA
>NZ_CBDLAM010000057.1:20041-21661 GCF_965301125.1 Anaerosporobacter sp.
ATGATAACTAGTACATAGTTAATTAGATTATAAATAAAGGAGACAAAACGATGATGACATTGGAGAAATTTGAAGAGGCGAGCGAAGCAGTCAAAAAAGTAATCCTTCAAACAAAACTTGTTTATAGTGATTACTTTTCAGACACAACTGGTAATAAAGTATATTTAAAACCAGAAAACATGCAGTTTACTGGAGCTTATAAAGTTAGAGGAGCATATTATAAGATTAGCACTTTAACAAAGGAAGAAAGAGAGAAAGGTCTAATTACAGCATCTGCAGGCAATCATGCACAAGGTGTTGCTTATGCCGCAAAATTATATAATGCAAAAGCAACGATTGTAATGCCGACAACCACTCCATTAATCAAAGTTAATCGTACAAAGAGCTATGGGGCAGACGTAGTGTTATATGGTAATGTTTATGATGATGCGTACAAACATGCATGTAAATTAGCAGAAAAAAATGGATATACGTTCATTCATCCATTTGATGATGAAGTAGTAGCTACAGGGCAAGGATCAATTGCAATGGAGATCGTCAAAGAGTTACCGACAGTAGATATTATATTAGTGCCAATTGGTGGAGGTGGATTAGCAGCAGGTGTATCTACTTTAGCAAAACTATTAAATCCCAATATTAAAGTAATTGGTGTTGAACCGTCGGGTGCCAATTGTATGCAAGAGTCTATAAAAGCAGGTCATGTAGTTACTCTACCAGGAGTTGAAACAATTGCAGATGGTACAGCAGTTAAAACACCAGGAACTAATATCTTTCCGTACATACTAAAAAATATAGATGATATCATTACGATAGATGATCATGAACTAATTGTTTCATTCCTTGATATGATTGAAAGTCATAAGATGGTAGTTGAAAATTCGGGATTACTAACAGTAGCTGCATTAAAGCACCTTGATTGCAAAAACAAGAAGGTTGTTTCAATTTTGAGTGGTGGAAACATGGATGTGATAACAGTGTCATCAATTGTTCAACATGGATTGATTGAACGTGAAAGAGTATTCACAGTTACAGTTCAACTTCCTGACCGTCCAGGAGAACTTGTTAATGTTGCTTCTGTTATTGCTAAAGAACAAGGTAATGTTATCAAGTTAGAGCATAACCAGTTTGTAAGTATCAATCGTCATAGTGCAGTTGAATTAGAGATTACTATGGAAGCGTATGGACATGATCACAAAGAGAAGATTGTTCGTGCATTAAAAGAACATGGTTACAATCCTGAGATTGTTCAACCTAAGAGTATATATAACTAATGACAAAATAATCTAATGTCATGAGACAAACCCCTAGATAATAGTTTTAAATATATCTAGGGGGGTATGGAATATATGTTTACATTTTATTACATCTATGATATACTTCTTTTATCAATGATTATAAAGTCCTGTGTTATCTAATAATTACCTAACGGTCTATGTTAACTATTTTCTAAAATGATAACATAACGTGTTATAACTTAGAATCTAAGTGTAATTCTGGTGATGATCTTAATTAAAGTTATTTTTTTAATTAAGCACTAAATTAATTCTCAAATTAAATTCTTAAATAAAATCCCTAATTAAAAATTACATAATATTATTATTTTATAGGTATGCACAGAAC
>NZ_CBDLAM010000058.1:0-3977 GCF_965301125.1 Anaerosporobacter sp.
TTTATATCAGCATCTAATAATCTATACTATCACTTAATACTCCATACTTCAATATTTTTTTGTATTATCCTGCCAAATACTTATATATGTTTTTAAAGTAAGCTGTTTCATGATAAGGATCTACACGAACATACCCTTTCTTCTTACCATACTGAAAACAGCCATATATTTTATCTTTTTTTGTTGTAATGCTAAGGAGCTTCACTTTCTTACCTGCACCTAATTTAAATGCAACTTTTTTACTTCCAATTTCACTTGTAAATGTTACTGTACGGTTCGTTTCCAACGTAGAAATAGAACGACCTTCAATCCCACTCTTTACCTTATGAACATGACTCTTAATCTTAACAGCATTGCCATTAACCAAATAAGTTGATTTCCATTTGATAGATGCCAACTGACATGGCATAGATTCACAAGATACAACTATTTTATCTTTAGTTGCAGATGTTATTTCACAGCTTCTTAGACCAGGTTCTACTTTTTTAAAATCAATCACTTCGTCCAACGTTGTTCCATTAAAGGAAAGCAACTTATTAAATTCAAGATTCCCGTTATCTGAGGATTGGGATACATTAATGAACACCTGGTCCCCACTCGTTATTATTTTCATATTGATATCGTAAGCATAAATATCTTTCGGTGTTGTATATGCCTTTTTACCATCCACATATATAATTCCATAGTAATTATAATCTAAATCATCTATAGAACATTGTTTTAGCTTTACTTTCTCTTTCTTACCATCTTGATCTAAATCAATCTGGTACGTCTTATCCTTGGTAGTGTCCATTATAGTTTTTGCATCTACTTGTACATTATGGAAGTGCAAACCTACAAACATCAAAATAATACCTGATACTAATTTCATAATTTTCTTTTTCTTCATTTTCTTTTCCCTCTCTTTCTTAATACTTTTACTCATAATTTTAGATCTATGTATTCTTCACATCTGTTTTTTACCAATAAGATGTTTACATATAAGTTATATTTTACCATAACATCTTGCATTTACATATGATAACATAATACTAAAATTGGAAATACTAAAGTAGTTCCATATTCGTTCCATAAAAAATAGAGCTGTGCACTGCTGATTTTACCACAGCTAGTGCGACAACTCCTTTTTATACCAACTAAAATCGCTTTTACCAATTACTATCACTTCTTGGTGGATATTTCATATCATATATATCCGCCCCATACGGTATATCTAACTTTTTATCAGCTCCTAAAATATATTCTTTTCCGCTGATTTTAAAAATAGAACCTTCTTTATAATCATTTAATACACTATTTCCACTCATAAACATATTATAGTCAGCGTCATAACGTGATTTTGGCACAGCTACCCCACAAATTCCATTCGAATAATAATACTCTCTTTTTTTCGAATCCATTTGTACCGAAAAGAACCCTTCTGATATACCAGCATCATTTAACTTCTGTTTTTGTATATCATGTGAATAGTATAAACTCATATATGTTCCATTTTCAGCTAGCATGTTCCAAAATTCCCCTGTATTGTAACTCTCATCATCTACAATTCCACGTGATGTATTTGAATAAAGCTGTCCTAAACTACCATATGAGCAAGACATTGCATGTGTATTTCCTTTTGAATCTGAAAATTTGTAGTATCTACCTGTGTTAAATATTATCCTATTATTCTCAGCTTTTATCTCCTTACATCTACTTCTGTCAATGTCTGGTATCTGATCTTTAGAAAATTCAAAACCACTAATAAGAAAAGAATTTTCACTTTCACTACAATTTTGAAACTCAAAATTAATCATATCCAGCATCAATGAGGATATATTGTTTTTACTAGAGTTTTTACTAGAGTTTTTATCATATGTACATATGTTTAAACCTGGAACATAACAATCCATCTTGGATGTTTTCTTTGCATCAAACAAAACATTTAGCGCGGAATATCTTGTTCGCTGTAATAATATACCTTGTTTCAAACTAACGACATTCATATTCATACTAATCACCTATTGAACCATTGTACTATACACTGGATACGCATAATATACCTTTAATACTGGTGTAAATGAGGTTACTTTATTATATCCAAAACTTGCTGTCCATGTTGAACCAACTGGTAGATTCATAGACGCTAATTTATTCTTATCCCATGTATAAGTTGATAATGAAAAACTTAATCCTCTACTATTATTAACTAAATTTATAGATGAAACAGAAGTTGTTTTAACCCCTGACATGCTTACGGAATATGCTATTGCACCTTTTGGTACACCAGCTACAGAAGCACCATCAAAATGCGCTGTCTTTGTTCCACCATTTTTAGTCATTGATATAGTACCTTCTCTACATGGAATATCACAACTAGCAACTGAATACGTTGGGCTTCCAATTAAAAACAAATAACTTTCTGACGATGACACACTTCCCTTAATTCTAACATAATAATATCCTGATGAAGCCACGTTAAACTCATAGGCAGTAGGACCAAATCCTGACTTAACATATGTTCCAGAAAAAACTGTATTTCCGTTTGCATCTGCAACTAAATATTCAAATGCATTATCATTGCATGTTATGTACTTAGTTCCACTACTTAAGTATACCTTATACCAGTCTAAATCAGTCGTACTTGAATAGCCATTTACAACATATTGCCCAGCATACGTTCCCTCTGCTGCCCCTTGTGCTGTTTCATTGTTAGCAGTAATCGTTTGTGCTGTTTCAATTGTGTCATTTGGTTCTGTCTCACTCACTGTTTCTGCATGAACACTGATACTTGCAGCACCAAGAATAAAAACCGATACCAAACAAGTTGTAAGAATTTTTGTTAATTTTGTTTTAAACATAACGTAGTCCTCCTTCAATATAAAAAGATTTTTTGTTCCTACTAATAGCAAATTATCCCAACACTGAAGTAACTTAATAGTACATTATTTCTGGTGTATGGAATATATAGGTAAGTTATCTTATCGTACATTGAATTAGAACGCTGTTATCCTGATAATCTTGTCAAAGCTCCGTTTCTTCTTTCAGAATGAAGGTGATTAAAGCTAAATTTTCTTGGTAAGTTGTCTAGTTTTATTTTACTATATTTTCTATTTTTATACAATCATTATTATGAAAATTTTTAGATCTTATTCTGATATGGGGTTTGTATTGAGAAAAAGTACACGGAGGTAGAGCTCCGTTTTAAAAATTCCCATTAGGATCCACTACCTACTGGATAAATCCTGATTCAACATCTCAAGATAATGGACAAATACTCCGTTATGACTTGAAATTTCATAATTCGGTGCTAATTCTTCATATCGAAAACTCTTTCTTCCACCTTTTTGTGCTCTTTCCCAGAAGGCAAATAGTTCTTTAAATCGTAGATAATAAAAATAATCTCTACTAGAATAATAGATGAGTAAGAAAGCTACTCCCCCCTGCTGTTCAAACTCTTTCATGAACTGAATCTGATGTTCATGGACATTTTGTAAAGGAAACGTATCCGTAGCACATTCTTTAGCATCGAAACATACAGGTATCCCCTGTACGGTTCCTATGTAATCAACGGTACTTTTCTGCTCAAAATATGCAAGTGTTATATGTCTTGTTGTTTGATCAATATTAATTGGTTTAATTGGCGTAGGAATCTTCTGAATCAAAGCTAACTTGTTAGCACGATATTTATCATTAGTAAGGTTTATTAGTTCTTCAAGCGTTGATCCACGAAGACCTCTTGAATTCCAAGATGGCATACTGTTATTCCTTTCGTACTTAATATATCTGTATATAGTATACGAAAATTTGTTCGATATATCAAGACAAAGAGTAACAAAAATACACAATAAAAAAGGTGCGACTCTTAAGAGACGTATTACCAAAACTAATACTATCTCTTAGAATCCTACCTCTTATTATTTGCTATTCTTCAACTATATTTTTTTGATAATTCAACTTTTAATATATTATACATAATTGATTTTTCTCTAGTAATT
>NZ_CBDLAM010000058.1:3987-15523 GCF_965301125.1 Anaerosporobacter sp.
ATTCATGGACGATTCCTTTTCCTTGGGATTTAACCTGTTCATACTCAACGATAAATCGAGTAGGAATCACTATACTGACCGCATTTTCTCTTTTTATGAATCCATTTAGATTCATACATTGACTCATATCCTTGATCAAAGAACCACCTCAACTATTTGCTATTATTATAATATTCTTAACAAATATAATGGTTCCAATACAAAATTAACGTTTATTATATGTATACATATGCCGATTTCTTAATTTGTCAACCACACTAGTACCAATTGCAGTTGGTATGTAACTATCCATAACAAACTCCTTGTTTACCTCTTTAGATTCCCCGTTTTCTCTCGGTTGCAGACTCCCAAATAAGTTTTCTAATCTTCTCTTATCCATGTCAATCACCTCTTTCCTTTAGCGTCAACATAACATATTTGGAATATAGTGCTTCGAACGATTTCACATATGCGTAAATTAATTCCCCAATCTTAATGTCATACAATGGCCCTAGCCTTACTATTATATAAACATTCGGATTCTTCGTATACTCATGAAATGGTGCAAGTTTATACTTAATATGTATAGTATCTTCCACTTTAAGAATTCCATACTTATCAAGTTCATACACAATCTTATGTATTCTTCCCATTGATAAAGAATCCTCATTATTAAGATATTGTGTATAATCCGTTTCCGTCAGCGCTTGAATAATAACATCATCATGATTTTCAGACAAAGGAAGTAAAATTCTTCCCAAAATGTCTACATAATCTGCATAAGGTAATAATTCATCTACATACCCTTGGTAATACAAGTATTGGACTATTTCATCCAATGCGCCCAACTGCTTACATATACTACTAACCATATCCGTATTGGTTTCTAATGCTGCCAATCCATCATTTGTTACTATACGTTCTAATTCCACTCCACCTTTCCCTATATTCTTAATGCTATATTGTTGTATTATGATTTGATAAATCAAGATTCCTAATACAATAAATATAATAAAATTAACAAGAAATATGTACTGCCCTTGGTCAATCCCTAAGATATTCGTTTTGTATGTTAGCTCAAAATTGTTGCAATTCAACGAATAATATAATACAAATAATATGAATGCAAAGGCCCAATAAATGTATATTATGTAACGTCTTTTCTTATTCGGTTTAATCATAAATCGGGACATATCAATTACAAAACTTATTGCCACAACGATTCCAAGTACAAGTAAACAGGCCATCAAACACAACACAGATGGAAAGCTTTTAATATCAATAATACTAGCTCCTATTATACTCCCTATAATTAAGCCTAATAGTAAAAATAGTAATTTTCCCCATATAGAGTGAATAAATTTGCTTATTCTTCTAATACAATCACCTTCAATATTATATTCTAATAATAGCAAAGAGACTAATGCCCATACTCTATATCTATATGCACACAGTCTCTTCTTAAGTATATTAATTTATTTAATGTAAATTACTATTACTATTTCGGCTATTGTATTTACCTATTTTACTACATTTATACTATACATCATTTTTTTCGTTCTGTATAGTCTTTTTTCATAGAGTCAAGCTGATTAAATAATCTAAAATAATTCATTAACTATTTTTTCGAATAACACAGGTCTTATTGATATAAATTCTTTTCCAGATAAATTACTACATGATCCTTCTATCTTAGGAAATCGTAAACTATATGCATGCAGCAACTGATTTTCTAAGGAAAATTGTTTCTTCATCTGTTCATTTACACTACGGTTTCCATATTTGTAATCACCGATAATTGGATGACCAATACTTTGTAGATGAGCACGAATCTGATGTGTTTTACCAGTTATCAATTTCACTTGCAACAAGGTATATGCCCCATTTGTTTTAAGTGGCACATATTCTGTTGCAATCTTATCAGCTCCTTCTACCATATGATTTGTAATCGAAACTTTATTAGTTTTTTCATCTTTATATAGATAACCTTCGATTCTTTGTTGTTCATCCACTTTTCCTTTTACAATACAATGATAATACTTATCAATGGTACGGTCTTTAAAAAGTTTTGCCATGGTCTGCAATCCAATTAACGTTTTACCTGCCACCACAAGGCCGCTGGTATTACGATCAAGACGATTGCAAATTGAAGGTTTGAAACTTCTTAATTCTTCTTTTGTCAATTGCTTACTTTGTAATAGGTAGGCAATTATACATTCTACCAAAGAGACGTCATCCTTGTCTGCTTTCTGTGATAACATACCTACTTCTTTGTTGATTAATAGAATGTTCTCATCTTCATAGATAATATGAAGCTCTTCTTTGGTATCGACTTCGACTTCATCTATCGATACTTCGCTAAACTTGGCAATAGTTTCATCCGCTAAGAATAGTTTAATCTCATCATTTTCAACTAGTTTTTCACTACCATCCGCTTTCTTTCCATTCAAAGTAATATTCTTCTTACGAAGCATCTTATACAGGAAACTCTTAGGAGCTTTATTTAGGTATTTGACAAGTAACTTATCAAGTCTTTGATTTGCCTCGTTTTTCGATACAATTATACTTTGCATTCTTATTTACTCCATTTGTTTAATCTCTTACTAATAGTTCCCATTCTCTTTTCTAGTTTATCCATACAAATTAATCAAACCAAATTAATCTACCTAAACGGTCAAAGTCTTTATTAAACTAGCAATTTGATTCTGTATGTCACTACTTAAATTCTCATTATTTTGATTGCTTTCATTTTGATTATTTTCTTTTTTTACGGTTTCATTTCGATCTATCTCATTATAGACTTTCATCTTCTCTTTAGAGGTCCCAAGTGTCTTTGCAACCGATAGATATTTACTAAAATCAGTTAGCACCTTTACCTCATAATTATAACCTTGATTCTTTATCGTTCTTGTTAGATATGTCTGAATATATGAGATGTCTTGTCCTTCCTTACCTAACAGTGCGGTTACAAGATGGTCATCAATAATGGCGCAATCCAGGTTCATCACTTTATCAGGAGAAGTAATAACTAAATCAGATAACATTGTAACACTTGGAGATAGTACCTTACATACCTGTTCGTATTTCTTATCATCCATAGTACGATAAGGTGCAACTACAATATAACCAACCAAAAGCTTAGCACCTGGCAACACTAATAAGATTGCAAGTATAGTGAACACATTGTTTTTCGAATTGTCATTCAAAAGATATCCTACAACAAATATAATTATGATTACTAAAGCAATAATTATGGTATCTCTTAACTGTTTATTCTTTCTGTACTTAATATACCCGTGTGTCCCCTTATCCACGTATCTTCCTCCTTAATCCAGTTTATTTCTTTGCTTTGTGGACATTACGAATGGCTTTCTTTTTCTTTGGCTTTCCACTTGTTCCCTTTCCGAAGCTAGTATTCTTAGGATTACCTGTACTCTTTCCTCTGCCTTGTCCATTCTGCCCGCTTTGACTATATTGTCCTTGTCGATCATTTCTCGGACGAATTAAGCAATTTTTATCAAATCCTACTAAATCCATACGTCCAGCTTTTTGTAATGCCTCTACCACTAAATCATAATTCTTTGGATTACGGTACTGAATTAATGCACGTTGCATTGCCTTCTCGTGTGGATTCTTTGGTACATAGACTTTCTCCATAGTTCTTGGATCTAATTCTGTATAGTACATACAGGTTGAGATGGTCGATGGAGTTGGATAAAAATCTTGCACCTGTTCAGGCATATATCCAAGGTCTCTTAGATATTCCGCAAGTTCTACCGCTTCTTTCAATGTAGAACCTGGGTGTGAGGACATAAGATAAGGAACTACGAATTGTTTCTTACCTACTTCTTCATTTGTTTTCTTATATGCTTTGATAAATCTTTCATATACGTCATTAGAAGGTTTTCCCATTAATTTTAGTACATTATCACTAATGTGTTCTGGGGCTACTTTTAATTGACCACTAACATGATGTTCACATAGCTCCTTCATGAATGTACGGTCTTTATCATGAATAAGGTAATCAAAACGAATACCAGAACGTATAAATACCTTCTTCACGTTTAGTAGTTCTCTTAATTTTTTAAGTAAATTCAAATAATCCGAATGATCTATCTTAAGATTCTTACAAGGTGCCGGGAATAGACACTGCTTATTCACACATACACCTTTTGTCTTTTGTTTCTCACAAGCAGTATGTCTGAAGTTAGCAGTTGGACCACCTACATCATTGATATATCCCTTGAAATCCTTATCCCATATTAAATGATTCGCCTCTTGTAGAATGGATTCGTGACTTCTCGTTTGAATCATTCTACCTTGGTGGAATGTTAAGGCACAGAAACTACAACCTCCAAAACAGCCACGATTACTTACTAAACTAAACTTTAATTCTTCAATAGCTGGGATTCCACCTTGTTCTTCATAACTTGGATGATAATCACGCATATATGGTAATGCATATACTCGATCCATCTCCGCTTGGGTAAGTGGTTTGGCAGGTGGATTTTGAATTACATATTCATTTTCTTTATATTTCTCAATTAGAGGTTTTGCAGTAAATGGGTCTGTATTACAGTACTGTTTGTAGAAACTTTTTGCAAATTCCTCTTTACTTGCCAGTATGCTTTGGTAATCTGGTAACAGTATCGCATCATAGACAGAGTCAAGATTCTTAGCTTTATATACAGTTCCTGGAATGAATGTAATATCAGAAATTGCAATACCACTAGCTAATGCGTCTGCAATTCCAACAATAGAACGTTCGCCCATACCATAAGATATAATATCAGCACCTGAATCAAGAAGAACGGAGCGTTTTACCTTATCACTCCAATAGTCATAATGTGCGAGTCTTCTAAGACTTGCTTCAATACCTCCTGTAACAATTGGAATGTCCTTGTATACTTTACGGATCAGATTACAATACACAATCGTCGCACGATCTGGTCGTTTCCCCATAACACCACCTGGGGAATAGGCATCTACCTTACGGTGTTTCTTCGCAACGGTATAATGATTTACCATAGTATCCATATTACCTGCACTTACTAAAAAGCCTAGACGCGGTTTACCAAGTATCTGAATACTCTCTTCGTCTTTCCAGTCTGGTTGTGCAATGATTCCAACTTGATATCCATTAGCTTCAAGAATCCTACTAATAATAGCAGGACCAAAAGAAGGATGGTCTACATAAGCATCCCCTATTACATAGACGAAATCTAATTGCTCTATTCCCCTTTTCTTCATATCCTCTTTGGATATTGGTAAATAATCTCTTATCATGAATATACCTTTCTATATATAACATTTCATATGCATTCTTAAATCTTATGCAAGCTTCTCAACTTTATTTTCAAAAATATCAAAGTACGTATCAATATAATAATCAGCAAGTTCTCGTTTTCTATCTATATCGTCTTCTGAATATGGATCAAATACCGTACACACACACATTCCAGCACGCTTACCAGCAAGTATCCCTAGTGCTAAGTCTTCAAAAACTAGGCAACTTTTTGGATTTACTTGCAAATCATCTGCTACTAAAAGGTAGATATCTGGAGCTGGTTTTCCTTTTTTCGCTTCACACGAAGTACGTACAGAATCAAAATAATCTGTTATATTAAGACTTCTTAAAACATGCTCTACTAATTCTTTGGAATTACTAGTAGCAATACCTGTTTTAATTCCTCTTTCACGTAATTCTTCAAGGAATTCAATAACACCTTTCTTAAGAGGTACTTCATTCCCGTATTTGTCCCACGCCATTTGATTCCATTCTTTCTTAATCATATCTATGGGATCTGGTAACTGAAAACGCTCTTTAAAATACTGTGCAGTCTCAGAAAAACTCATTCCCTCTATTGCTTGTTGTAAATCATCTGGCACATCAAGATCAAATTTACTTAAGTACTCCACATCAATCTCTTTCCACATCCACATGGAATCTACTAAGGTACCATCTAAATCAAATATAACTGCTTCTATATTGTTTAACATTATTCTCTCCTTTTTTTGCTTGTATCCATCTCGATTACTTCAACAAAACAAGCTCTTCATCTGTCACCATACGATATTCCCCTGGTTTCAGAGACTCATCAAGTTTCAAAGTTCCCATGGATAGTCGTTTAAGATACACGACCTTTTTTCCTACTGCTTCAAACATTCTTTTAACTTGATGAAATTTACCTTCTTGTATAATTAATGTAATCTCACTTAGCTCACCTTGTGACAATATGTTTAATTTAGCAGGCATTGCTAAGAAATCTTCGTCCACTTGTAGCCCTTTTTCAAAAGCTTCTACATCTTCATTCGTAACAACACCTTCCACTTTTGCATAGTACTCTTTATCTACATGTTTTTTGGGACTTAGTAAAGAGTGTGCTAAATCTCCATCATTGGTAATCAAAAGTAAGCCTTCTGTATCTTTATCTAATCTTCCCACTGGGAATAAATCTTTTCTCTTAGATGTTGTAATTAAATCGATAACCGTCTTTGTATGCTTGTCTTCCGTTGCAGATAACACGCCAGCAGGTTTATTTAGCATATAGTACTCATATTGTACATAGGTGATATCTCTACCATCGAAGCAAACCAAATCAGAGCCTATTATAATTTTACGATTCGGATCTACCACAACTTCATTATTTACTTGCACTCTTCTTTTTTTGATGATTACCTTTACTTCACTTCGAGTTCCTACTCCCATGTCTGCCAAATATTTATCTAAACGCATTAATTCCTTCATTACATCCATCTCCAGCCAGCAAGATATTTGTTCTTCATGCCATTATTACTACATTTTGCCCAACCGAGAGGATACCCGTCTACGCATACTAAGAACCAAGTATTCTTCTTTTTCTGCTCTAGTAGAATACCATAACAGTTTTGCAAATCTTCCCTTCCAGCTCTCTTAGCTGCAATTAGTGTATCATATTCATCTCTATCTTTACAAGTTCTATAATTATCCGAAATATCAAGTGTTTCACATTTGAGATACTTAATAGCATCAGGATGATCACTAAAGATATTCAATATATTCGTATAATCGTTAGATTTCAAAGCATTAGCAAGTGCTTGGCTTGGCTCAAAACGATTTTTCTTCATATCTCCAAGATATAAACCTAAACGAAGGATTCGAAGTCCTTTCACGTTAGGAAGTCCTTCTGGTAAATAATATAATCGTTCATCACGAAGTTCGAATCGATTTGGATCAAAATCCATGTCTAGTTGATCTAAGAATTCCACCGCTTCATCTGACAATTTCACTTTCGAATAACGATATCCTTCATAAGAAGTAGATTCTACATCAGCACTTTTTCTTAACAGCACAACAAAATGGCCTTCACCCTCTACCTTATGAGGCCATACACGAATACAATTTTTAAGTTGATCATCGTCACTATTAATCCATTCTGGATGTCCATAGCCCAATCCCTCTACACGATCGACTAGCTCTACCGTGAAGCCTTCTCTATTCTCTAATAGATAACGAATGGTTCCCTCATTCTCTTCTGGTGAGAATGTACATGTGGAATACACCATGTAACCGCCTGGCTTTAACATATCAGCAGCATACAGAATAATATTCTTCTGTAAGTTATTATAATATTCTACTCCATACTGTTCCCAGTTCTTCATAATGGAAGGATCTTTACGAAACATTCCTTCTCCAGAACATGGAGCATCCACAAGAATTTTATCAAAATATCCTGGAAAATATTTTACTAAGTTAGCAGGGTCTTCACTGATGATAACAGGATTACGCACACCGAATAATTCAATATTCTTAAGTAATGCTTTTGCTCTTGAGTTACTGATATCATTAGAAACCATTACTCCTGTACCTCCAAGTTTCGCTGCTAACTCTGTACTCTTACCACCTGGTGCAGCACATACATCTAGTACCTTATCACCTGGTTCTATTGGAAGTAGTGCTGCTGGAAGCATTGCACTCGGTTCTTGGATGTAGTATAAACCAGCATGATAATAAGGATGCTTTGCTGGTTGATTCTTTCCATCATAGTAATAACCATTGGTTGTCCAAGGAATAGGGGTTATCTCACAAGGACTTATTGCTTCGAAATCCTCCCCTCTTAACTTTAGACGATTTACACGTAAACCTGTTTTATATTTATCCTCATAACTGTTTTTAAATGCTTCAAATTCTTCTCCTAACAGTTCTTTCATTCTATCTTCAAATTTCTTCGGTAATGCCACAATAACTCCTAACCGTCTGCCTTTACAGACTATCTTAATTCAAACTTTGTGCTCGATATCCTTCTGATATGATATCCAATTCTTTATTAAAACGTTCTAGCTCTTCCAAATTCCCACTTTGGTAAATACGTAAAAATTCATCCTGAATCTTCACTACTTCTCTTTGATTTGCTACTTTATATAAATTCTGTATATTATTCAAGATATCTGATACAACACTCGCTTTAATTCGGAACGAATTCTGTGCATCCATTATTTCATCTCTTACAGATGACATCTCTTGGTCTAATATAATAATTGCTTCTGAAGCTTTCCACAACCGATCTTTAATATGTTGCGGCATATTATGCTTATATTTATACTGTAAAGAATGTTCAATTGTAGCCCAAAAATTCATAGCGAGGGTTCTAATCTGAATCTCCGCTTGTAAACGTTTGGGACCTTGTAAGGTCTGAACTGTGTAATAGATAATCAAGTGATAGCTACGATATCCACTCTCTTTCTTATGATCAATATAGTCTTTCACTGACTTAATCTGCATATCGTTTCTTAACCTAATTAATTCTACTACTTTATCTATATCTTCTACAAATTGGCAGATAATACGAATCCCTGCAATATCTTCGATTTCTTCTTCTATATTTTCAAGCGGTATCTTTTTTTTCTGCGCTTTTTCTAAGATACTAGAAATCTTCTTAACTCTACCATTTACTTGTTCAATAGGCGAGTACTCACCTGCATTGCCATATTCAGCGATGATATGGTTAAACTTAACCACTAATTCATCGACCGCCAAGACATATGGATCTAGTATTTCCCTCCATAATTGTATCTCCATAGACCTCACCTTGCCTTTCTTCTCCTAAATTTAATTATAACACAAAAGTAATAATCTTACCTCATCTTTTTATCTTATTTAAACACAATTAGCACAGTTTTCTCTATGTGCCATATTCGTAGGACAACTTATATTGATCTAAATATTTTAGTATATAATATGGATTTACGCTAGTTTCTTTGTCACCCTCCATGTAATATATACCAAAATGTAAATGAACGTCAAAATTCCCTGTTGTACCTTCTACTTTACTATAACCCGTATCGCCCATAAACCCCAAAAATTGTCCTGCACAAACTTGATCGCCAATCTCTAAATCAGGTGCATAAGAATACATATGTGCATAATAAAAATAAGCTCCACTCTTACTACGGATTCCTATACGGTAACCACCTTGTTCTAACCAACCCTGGTTTTCAACAACTCCATCGGAAACGCTTACAATAGGATAGATTCCACGTTTATTTTCATTTGCCATAATATCTGTCCCCTCGTGTTTTCGCTCTCCACCATATGTCCTAGCATTCCCCCACGAATTTTCATAACTAACAAGATACTTTTTTTCTAGATCACATGGCACAGGAAAATACTGTATATCCGATAATATTATCTTGTATCTTTCATACAGTTTATTATATAGATCTGATTCATGGATTTTTCTAACCATAGTCTCTGACAGCTTTTTAAACTTGAAGAGATTATTGTTCTTACACATATAAGAATTTATTATCATAGATAATGTTATATTCTCTATCTTATCGTTATGATTCTTATCCTCTTCAGACAAAAGCAGGTTTAGCGAATCCTCTTCGAACTCCATACTTCGAAAAAGTTCCATATCCACATCAAGAGTATGTAACTTACGAATCATATTTTTATAAGAAACCATCGTATTTATAGAATTAAGTAGAAATATAGAATTAATTGCCATAACTAGTATACTCGCAACAATCAGAATTTTGCCTTTATTTCTCTTCATTACTCACCCTGTCCTTTCCACTTACATGGTATTATATGTACATTACAATAATTTAGAACAGTGAGAAATATAACATCAAAAAAACAACTTTTTGTAGCTGTTTACCATATGTGAACATGTATTTGTGTTCATAAACTGGCTTTAGCGCAAAAAAGTTGTTATTTTGCTTGTGTGTGAAAATATTAAGTTTTAATACTATATTGCTTTCTTAATTTTGTGACAGACTCTCATACCTTAAGGCTGAGTACTTGTTGGATTTGAAGTACCAGATGAATAATTTGCACTATTTGTACTAGTACTATTCGTGCTGGTACCATTTGTACCTGTACCATTGATATTTGTTCCATCATCAGTATCTGTGGTTACATTCCCTTCTTCACCGAAGATAAATGTGTGTAACGCATCTATGTTATCTTGTAGACTGTTAGGTAACAATACAGACATTCCTCTTACACTACTATTGGTATATGCATTATCAACAGGTAGACGCATTGTCTCAAGATCTGTTACACCAAGTGTTACTACCGTTGTCAAATAATCCATAATTGTAGACTTATCAATATCTGTAGTAACAAGTGGTAAGATATCATACAAGATGGTAACCAGCTCTGTTAATGATTTTGACTTATATTTCTCAAAGATTGCATTCAAAACAGTTCTTTGTCTTGAAGTTCGTCCAAAATCATCTCTTTCTGATTCTGTCTTAACATAACGTATTCTTGAGTATCCAAGTGCTTGATTGCCATTGAGGGTCTGTGTCCCCGCAACAACTTTACGATAAATCGGATTTGATATATAATTTGTACGATTTAGATAAGCTGCTTCGCTTGCGCTTAGTGTAATCTCTACACCACCTAGACGATTGATAATTTCTTCAAACCCACTAAAATCCACAAGCACTGACCCATCTAATTCAATATCAAAATTCTCTTCAATTGTTTGCTTTAATAATGGCATTCCACCATTATGATAAGCTGCATTTAACTTATTATCGCTATAGCCTGGTATAGCTACATATAAATCTCTCATAATAGAAGTTAATTTTAATGCTTTTTGTTTGACATTAATAGTAGCAATCATCATACTATCAGTGCGGCCTCTTGACGAACCATCATTAATTGATTCTTCACCAACCAACAGAATATTAATGACATCCTGATCTGTTCGCGATGAACCTTCACTGTTCAAATTAATACTGTTTGGATCCACTACATCAAGACCATCTACATTGTCTTGATCAAATTCTTCTGCTAAACGCTGCGTATCACTCCAGTCTGTATAATTGATACGATCGAGGAAGCGACTTGCTGCATACATACCACCCACAGACACAACCATCACAATTGTAAACACAATAGTTAAAATCTTGAGCCATTTTGGAAATCTACCTTTTTTCTTAGTATCCGTTAAATCTTCTTCGTTCTCAATTTCATAAGGTTCTGCATTACTTAACATATCATCAAAATCCTGACTTATTTGGTTTGCCAATGAACTTGTTATATCATTTAACATATCCTTAT
>NZ_CBDLAM010000058.1:15533-21306 GCF_965301125.1 Anaerosporobacter sp.
CCAATCCTTAACAGCCGAATTTAAATCACTACTGTATTCGTTATCTTTCATTATCATAACTCCTATGCTTTTATGTATTACAAATAAATATTCAACACATTATATCACATCTTGTCAATAGATGAAAATACCTAAATAAATATATTATAAATCTTAATTTTATTTTAACAATTTAGAATGTGTTCAATAACGTACTTATTTCTCTAAAACATTCCCATATTCATCAATTTTGATACCATATGATATTCTTTCGTAATACGCAAAGAATTCTTGGATTTTTTCATCGGTTGTAATGGTATGGGTATAGGAATCTTCAGTTTCACAAGGTATTAGTCGTAAATTACACGAGTTTTCTTCATCAATTATTACTTCTAGCAAAGTTGTTCGTTCAATTGTATGACCAAAAATAAAATTGCCAAGACTGTACACAATTGTTTTTCCGTTGTAGTACTCAATTCCTTGTAACACATGTGGGTGACTTCCTATCACCAAATCAGCACCTGCATCGATATATTGCTTTGCCATGGTACGTTGATACTCTTCAGGATTTTCATTTTTCTCTATTCCCCAATGTACATAAACAACAACCAAATCGTTGCTTTGTTTTGCTGTCTTAATTTCTTCTATAAGCAGAGTAGGATCATAAGTAGTGAAAACTCCTGGGGAGTATTTCGTTGCATTCCAATCTGTCACAGGTATTACTCTAGATGCTCCTAAAATAGCAATATTTCGACCATTTACAGTTACAACAGAAGGCCTTTTGGCAGAGTCCAAATCTGTGCCTGCACCAACTGACAGTATGTTATTCTCCTCCAAAGTCGTTATTGTATCAAGTAGAGCTTCTGTTCCAAAGTCCAAAGTATGATTGTTTGCTAATGAAACGATATCCACACCCATTTCCGTAAGAATTGAACATCTAGATGGATCTGCACGGAATGTATACTGCTTGTCTTTCATCTGCGTACCCCTTGTACTAAATGGGAATTCCAGATTAACCATATTTATATCAGCAGATTTCATTTTATCAATTAAATCGCTGGAAAGAATGGAGGTAATTCCATTTCCCGAATCATACTTATTAAGTGGTGATGTTGAAAACAACACATCACCTGCAATTGTCATATTTATCTGTTCCAAACTAGTTGTATTTACTTCCGCCTCAGATTCTTCTATCACGGTCTTATCTTCTTCTTTGAAATTTTTATTCTTCCAATCACCTAGACTAAGATATAGAGACTCTTTTGAAAGAGTCTCTATATTTTTCATAAGTGGTTGTGTGAATAGCAATTCAGATTTATCAGTTATTTGACTGGATGCTTCAAATGTTATATTTAATTGAATGCATACAATACCTACAAAAATCACTGCAAGTGCAATTACATCAAACATTAATAGTCTATATAATCGTCGTTTCTTCACACGCATTCCTCTCTTATTTAATTGCTTCAAGTACAGCAACTACATAATCATATACACGTTTTGTTGAGCTGATACATAATCTTTCTTTTGGTGTGTGGATATCTGCCATATCTGGTCCAATGGATACAATATCGATATCTTCCATCTTTTCAGATATAATTCCACACTCAAGTCCTGCATGAATTGCTGTTACTTCTGGTTCACGGTTATATTGTTTCTTGAATACATCAGCAAGTAATTCACGGAATTTTGATTCTTTCTTATATTCCCATGCTGGGTATTCACTATCCATTAGATAGTTTGCTCCAATGGATTTAGCAAGTAATTCTAATTTATCTGATACAAAATGCTTATATGAATTAAGGGAGCTACGAACTGAGTAATTGAATTCTACTGCATCATTTACAATTCGTAATATACCCATATTCACTGAACTTTCAACTAATCCTTCAATATCTGAACTCATAACCAATACCCCATATGGTGCAGTTACAAGCATATAGATAATCTTATCTTTACAATCTTTAGTAAATGCCTTAGCAGCTTTGTCATTGCATGCAACAACTTCAACTTTAGCATCAGGTTCACTTGTGGTAAGTTCATCTATTATTTCACTTGAAATTGTTTCAATTTCTGACTTAACATCATCAACTAGATTTGATGCTACAACAATAGTCGCTACAGCTTCACGAGTGATGGCGTTGTGCTTAGTACCCCCAAAAATATCAGATAAAGCAAATTCTTTCGTCTTTCCTAATTTCATAAGAATTCTGCCTAACATGATACTGGCATTTGTTCTATTCTTATGAATCTCCGCACCCGAATGTCCACCTTTTAGCCCTTTAACAGTAATCTTTAACGCTTGGTTTCCATCTGTTACATCTTCATATTGTAATGGTAATGTAACTGTACCATTCAAGCCACCTGCAGAGCTACAAAGAATTACTCCTTCATCCTCCGAATCAATGTTTAACATATATTTTGCTTTTAAAGGTGATGTATCTAGCCCAATAGCACCATCCATACCTGTTTCTTCATCCGTTGTAATAACAACTTCTAAACGTGGGTGCTTTAATGTATCATCAGAAAGTATTGCTAAGGCATATGCAACAGCGACACCATCGTCTCCACCTAAAGTTGTTCCATTAGCACGAATGTAATCACCATCGATAACAAGTTCTAGTCCTTCTTTCTCAAAATCATGGTTACTAGAAGAATCCTTCTCACAAACCATGTCCATATGTCCTTGTATGATAACTGCTGGAGCATTCTCATAGCCACTTGTTGCTTCTTTTATCATAATAACATTCAAAAATTCATCTTGGATATATTCAAGGTTATGTTCTTTTGCAAAGGATACTAAGTAATCACTAATGGCTTGCATATTACCTGATCCTCTTGGTATTTCACTTATTTCTTCAAAATATTTGAATATGTTTTTATAGTCAATTTCATTTAAAACTTTACTCATTTTACTACCTCACAATCTTTTGTTATACGTGTTAGTATGCCTATTAACTTATTATATTATTATCATTTTGAAAATTCAAGAAGATTTATACTAACTGACAAAAAGGAACCATTAGACAACTTAATTGTAGTTAATCTAACCGTTCCTATCATATAAACATGTATATATAAACTATATGGATGTAATACTAGTTTTTAAAACTATGAATTGGTGCAGGAATTCTTCCACCTCGATTAACAAAATTATCACAACTAGCTTGGTTAACAGGCATGATAGGTGCGTAACCAAGTAGACCTCCAAATTCTGCAGTATCACCAACCGTCTTACCGATTACAGGAATTAGACGTACTGCTGTCGTTTTTTGATTAACCATACCAATGGCCATCTCATCTGCAATGATACCTGAAATTGTTGTTGCTTTCGTATCTCCCGGAATTGCAATCATATCAAGACCTACTGAACATACGCAAGTCATTGCTTCTAACTTTTCTAATGTTAACATTCCTGCTTGTACTGCGTTAATCATACCTTGATCTTCACTTACAGGAATGAACGCACCACTTAAACCACCTACGTAAGAAGATGCCATAACACCGCCCTTCTTAACTTGGTCGTTTAATAAAGCAAGCGCTGCTGTTGTACCAGGAGCACCCGCATATTCAAGTCCCATTTCTTCGAAGATTTCAGCTACACTATCTCCAACTGCTGGAGTTGGTGCTAGAGATAAATCTATGATACCAAACGGAATATTCATTCTCTTAGAAGCTTCCATAGCAACTAATTGACCAACTCTTGTAATCTTGAATGCAGTTTTCTTGATTGTTTCACATAAGGTACCAAAGTCAGCACCTCTTGCACTTTCCAGCGCTTTCTTAACAACACCCGGTCCACTAACACCAACATTAATAATCGCATCTGCTTCCGTAACACCATGAAATGCGCCTGCCATGAATGGATTATCATCCGGAGCATTGCAAAATACAACTAATTTAGCACACCCTAATGAATCTCTATCTTTTGTTAATTCAGCTGATTCTATGATGGTCTCTCCAATTAATTTTACAGCATCCATAATGATACCAGTTTTAGTAGATCCCACATTAATAGAACTACTGATTCTGTCAGAAACAGATAATGCTATAGGAATTGAACGAATTAATAATTCATCACTCTTTGTCATTCCTTTAGAAACTAAAGCAGAGTAACCACCAATGAAGTTAACCCCTACTTTCTTAGCTGCATCGTCAAGAGTTTTCGCTATTGTAACATAATCTTCCGATGATTTACATGCCGCTCCACCAATTAAAGCAATTGGTGTTATGGAAATTCTCTTATTAACAATAGGAATACCAAATTCTCTTTCAATCTCTTGTCCTGTTGATACAAGGTCTTTTGCTACTGTAGTAATTTTATCATAGATTTTCTGGTTTAGTTTCTCCAAATCACTATCAATACAGTCAAGTAAACTAATTCCTAATGTAATTGTTCTAACATCAAGGTTTTCCTGTTCAATCATCTTATTCGTTTCAATTACTTCATTAATGTTTATCATACGATTTGATCCTTTCTATTCGTTATTCTTATAATCTGTGCATCATATTGAAGATATCTTCATGTTGTACCTTAACGATTACTCCGATCTCCTCGCCGATTTGTTCCATCTCATTTGCAACTGCATCGAAATTCTTTGGTGCTGCATTCATGTCAACAATCATCATCATATTGAAGTACCCTTGAACTATTGTTTGTGAAATATCCAAGATATTGATTTTATTGTTTGCTAAATACGTACATACTTTAGCAATAATTCCTACACTATCCTTACCTACTACTGTAATAATTGTTTTTTTCATGTTGAATCTCCTCCAGTTTATATATGTTTATATTTTATACTGATACAAATTCGGATGGAACTTCTCGATTTGCCACCTGAATAGATACAGATTTTGACAATGTATTGCCATCTATCTCCACTTCAAACTTTACAGTCTCATATGCAAGTTCTGGAAAATTATTTTCACCGCTCAAATGTCCTAGGAAAACATGTTTCATCTTCTCATGCAATAATGCTTTGATTAACTTCCCTGAGTTTTCATTTGATAAATGACCTTTATCACCTAATATACGACGTTTCAGATAATAGGGATAACTTCCCACTTGCAACATGTTCTCATCATGGTTTGCTTCTAACAACAAAATTTCGGAATCCGATAATTTGGATATAATATAATCATCGTATTTCCCTAAGTCAGTTGCGATTCCTATTTTATGTCCCTTTGCTTCAAATGTATAACAAACCGGATTACTCGCATCATGGGAAATTGCAAAAGGATTTACCTGAATATCATTAATCATAAAGGATTCATCTGGTTTGACATATCTAAAACACTCTTCTGGTATACGTCCAACATTCTTTGTCTTTAGCATTGCTGCTATAGTTTCTACCGTACCATAGATTGGCATACGATATTTTCTTGCCATTACACCAATCCCAGATATATGATCCGAATGTTCATGCGTAATTAAAATACCATCTAATTTTTCCGGATTAATATCAACGCTACTTAATCCTTCTTCTATCCTCTTCTTACTTATTCCCGCATCTACTAATATATTCGTATTCGCATTGCCAACATAAATGCAATTGCCGCTACTACCACTTGCTATACTACATAAATTCATGCTTAACCTGTCTTTCTATTGATACCACTCAAGTTATATATTCTTCTTTCATTGTTCCAATAACAATAAACAAATCTATGACATTATAACACAACTTATTGCATTAATCTACTAAATTTTATTAAGAAGAACATGTGTCTTAGCGAAAATCGAGTAGGAGGGAAATTCAACTAAATTTCCCGACCTCTCACACCACCGTGC
>NZ_CBDLAM010000059.1:0-21305 GCF_965301125.1 Anaerosporobacter sp.
CGTAACCATACCTGCTTCTTGTAGGTACTCTCCTGTACTTGTAATAACTGTATTATTTACTTTGTGATAGTCACTTAATTCACTATGGCTATGACCATCGATGATAAGGTTGATACCATCTACTTTTGCAGCTACTTCATAACTTACATTATTACCACTTGCCTCATCGATTCCTAAATGCGCTAAGCAGATAACAACGTCAACATCCTCTTTATTCTTCAACTTATTAACTACTGATTTTGCAGTTTTTACTGGATCAGCGAATGTTAACGCTTTAACATTATTAGGATTTGTCTTGTAAGCAGTTTCTGGTGTTGACAAGCCAAACACACCTATTTTTACATCATTCACTTTATATGTTATGTACTCTTTATATCCCGATGCAATCTTTCCTGTTTTCTTATTCAACACGTTTGCACCTAATAACTTTACTCCCGCAGTTTTAGCAAGTTTCGTTGTCTTTGAAGAACCATAGTTAAAATCATGATTTCCAGCAACCATTGCATTGTAACCAACTGCTTTTAGTACTTTGGCAATACTTTTTCCTTCTTCAAGGGTTGCAAAAGATTGTCCATGGAACGTATCTCCAGCATCAAAAACCAATATTTTATCAGCATCTGATCTGTTCATATTGATTAATGTTTTAAACTTTGCATATCCAAAGCGCGATAACGTTCCGTCACTGTTCGTTGCTTCATTGTAACGAGAGTGCACATCATTGGTGTGAAAGATTTTAATAATGGTATCCTGAGTCTTTTTCTCCGTTTCGTTCGCTATTACAGTGCTTGGTAATAAGGTAAAAACCATAATTACACTTAACAACATAGCGAGTAATTTCTTTGAAAGTTTTTTCATTGTAGTTACTACCTCCCTATTATTTGAATTATAGTATTACATTAGTATTATATCTTGCTTACTTTTATAACACAACCCTATACACTATAATTTTACATTGTTAAGTTAATGTAATAAAATAATTGTTTTACTAAAAAACTGCTATGAGTAAGCAAATTAAATCTTACCTACTCATAGCAGTTCTATAAATATTATATTAATACATTATTTCAAGGAGTTTATATCAATTTTTCCCTTTTCTTCTGCTTATATAGCTTAACATGATTGTAAATCAATAGAAATGCTGCAACAATTGCTACTGTAATAGATAGTATCTCAGAAACAGCGATATTCGTTCCCCATAATAGCAATTGATCTGTACGTAAGGACTCAATCCATGCACGGCCAATTCCATATCCAAGTACATATAGCAATAGCAGTTCTCCGTTAAATTTCTTATGCTTAGTATACAATAATATAATAATCAGCAAAGCTAAGTTCCACAAAGATTCGTACAAGAAAGTAGGATGAACTTGAATATATTCTACTCCATCAATTACAACTAGGTGATTCATCAGTTCTGAAGTAATATTTGAAGCTGCTACTTCAGATTTTTTAATCTGCATAGCCAAAATTCCATCACTATAGCCACCAAAGGCTTCTCTATTAAAGAAATTTCCCCATCTACCAATGATTTGTCCTATTAAAAGACCAACACAACAGGTATCAACAAATAATGCAAAAGAAACTTTCTTAACTTTAGTAAAGACTAAAGCAGTAAGAACACCAGCTATAATTCCTCCGTAGATTGCTAACCCACCACCACGTAGATTAAACACACTCCACAGATTATCTTTGTATTCATCAAAAGAAAATATTACATAATAGATTCTAGCTCCGATGATAGAAATTATAATAGCATATAACGCAAAATCAAGGTACAATTCCTTACTTTGTCCAGTTCTCTTAGCTTGCCACTCTACTAACAAATAGCCCGCTAACATTCCTAATGCAATTATAATTCCATAATATGCAATCTGTATACCAAATAGGTTAATCCCAGTACCTAAGTGTTCTATCTCTATTCCAAGCTCAGGAAACCGTATACTTGCATCTAATAACATAGTGCATCTCCTTCTATTGTATTATTCTATACATTGAAACGGAATAATACTACATCTCCATCTTGTACCACATATTCTTTTCCTTCAGAACGTACAAGACCTTTTTCTTTCGCCGCATTATAACTTCCGCAAGCTACAAGATTATCATAACTAACAACTTCTGCACGAATAAATCCTCTTTCAAAGTCTGTATGAATCTTACCAGCAGCCCCTGGCGCTTTCGTTCCTTTTGTAATGGTCCAAGCTCTTGTTTCTTGCTCTCCGGCTGTAATATAACTGATTAAACCTAAAATCGCATAACTTGCGTGAATTAACTTCTCAAGTCCTGACTCTTTTAATCCTAAATCTTCTAAGAATTCTTTCTTTTCATCATCGTCTAGTTCAGCAATTTCTTGTTCGATTTGTGCACAGATCACGAATACTTCTGAATTTTCACCCTTAGCAAATTCTCTAACTCTAGCTACCATTTCATTATTCTGACCATCTGAGGCAAGATCATCTTCATTAACATTTGCAGCATAGATAACTGGTTTATATGTTAACAAGTTATAGGATTTGATCCATTCTAATTCTTCTTCATCATCTGTTTCGAAACCTTTTGCAAGTTTTCCTTCTTCAAGGAATTCTTTTAATCGTTTGATTAGTTCTACTTCTTTTGCAAGTGTTTTGTCATTCTTAGCTCCTTTAGAAGCTCTTGCAAATCTTCTATCAAGTACTTCGATATCAGAGAAAATTAATTCAAGATTAATCGTCTCGATATCGCGTAGAGGATCAACACTGCCATCAACGTGAATTACATTGCTGTCTTCAAAACAACGAACAACATGTACAATTGCATCTACTTCACGAATGTTAGATAAGAATTGGTTTCCTAAACCTTCTCCTTTAGAAGCGCCTTTTACAAGCCCTGCAATATCAACAAATTCAACAACTGCTGGAAGAATCTTTTGAGAATTATACATATTAGAAAGAACATTAAGTCTCTCATCTGGTACAGGTACAATACCTACGTTAGGATCGATTGTACAGAATGGATAATTCGCTGATTCTGCTCCAGCTTTTGTTAATGAGTTAAATAATGTACTCTTTCCTACGTTTGGTAAACCTACAATTCCTAATTTCATTTGTGTCTCCTTTTCTATCTCTCAAACTTTTTAATCCCTTGATTCAATAACAATAAGGATTCCTTGATCTATTTTAATAATTCCTTCTTCTTCAAGAAGTTCATTACTTATCCCTAGACTGTTTCCCTTTGTCATTTTAGCATTGTGTAAGGGATATTTAAACCCTATTAATGTAACTCCCGTTACCAAATCTGTATAAGGAATAAGTGATACATATTTTCCACGTACCTTATCCATATACAAATGTGTATCTGCATCTATTACATAGATTTGATTATGAGAATCCACAATCTTTGCTTCTATATGATGATTTAAGAATATCAATAACAGATTCATATTCGCAACCACATGATCAAGTCTTGTCCCAGTTGCGCCTAGTATTGTTACCGAAGTTGCACCTGCTTCAATCGCTGTAACTATAGCCAAATGCGTATCAGTATAATCTTTTTCTGGCGGAAACTCTTTTAATTCGAATAAAGAATTCTCGTCCGCTAATTGACTTTTTACTTCTTGTAGTATAGATGGATTTAAAGAATCAAAATCTCCTAGAATATAATTAACCGGAATATTCAATGCCTTGGCTGCCTCTACACCTCGATCAGCTGCAATTACCATATCAAAACTCTCTTCTTCTAGATACGATTTTGCAAAATCTTGTTCAATGAATCCTCCAGTAATTATTAATGTTCTCATCTTTGCACCTACTTTACTGCTCTATTTCATCTTCTCATTAAACATCTTTACGTTGTTTGCCTTATCACCAGAGAATACTGCTGTACCAGCAACAATGATATTGGCCCCTGCTTTAATAATATCTTCTACGTTATCAAGGTTTACTCCACCGTCAACTTCAATATCGATATCTAAACCTTTATCACAAATCATTTGACGGAGCTTCTTTATCTTATTTAAAGAAAATGGAATGAATTTCTGTCCACCAAATCCAGGGTTTACACTCATAATCAACACCATATCAAGTTCATCCAGAACATATTCAAGAACCTCTACCGGCGTGGCTGGATTTAATGATACGCAAGCTTTTTTCCCACATTCTTTAATCTTTTGAATTGTTCTATGAAGATGTCTACACGCTTCATAATGAACCGTTATAATATCTGCTCCAGCATCTGCAAAAGCTTGAATATAGCGATCCGGGTCTTCAATCATTAAATGCACGTCAAAAACACGATTCGTTTTATTACGTAAGGATTGAATAACTGGAATACCAAACGAGATACTTGGTACAAACATTCCATCCATAACATCAATGTGAATATATTCAGCACCTGCTAAATCAATTTCTTTTACTTCTTCGCCTAATTTAGAAAAATCCGCCGCAAGAATCGATGGAGATAATTTGTTCATATAAATAACCATGCCTTTCTAAAACCTACTAACTTTGTGACGAAGGCACAAAGTTGCGTGTGAAAAATTATTTTTCACACTAGACTAGTATTTCTTCTTATCTTTTAACTCATTGTATAATAATAGATAGTTTTCATATCTGGTTTTGCTTATTTTACCTTCTTCTAGAGCTTGTTTTACTCCACACTGTGGTTCACTAATATGAGCGCAACCTTGGAATCTACAAAACTCTTCATAAGGAAGGAACTCTGGAAAATACGATTTCAATTCTTCTTTTTCAAAATTGTCAATATATAAAGAACTAAATCCAGGTGTATCAAATATGAAAGAATCATCATCAAGAGCAAACAATTCAGAATGTCTTGTAGTATGCTTCCCTCTCTTAATTTTCTCGCTAATACTACCGACTTCCATCTCGGCAGTCGGAATTAAGAAATTAATAATAGAGGATTTACCAACACCAGAAGGTCCTGCTAATACTGTTGTTTTACCTTTGACGATATCTTTAATCTGTTGTAATCCGTCTCCTTGCAATGCACTCGTAAAGAAAACATGGTATCCACCTAATCGATATGTCTCTTCCAGAAGTCTTTGTTCTTTTTCAGTAACGATATCTTGTTTGTTAAAACATACATAGGTTTCTACGTCTTGCTTATTCATCATAATCAAGAAACGATCCAATAAATTCAAATTTGGATTCGGATTAGCTGCCGCAAATATCACAAGCGCTTGATCTACATTGGCAACAGCTGGCCGTATCAACTCATTTTGTCTCGGTAATATCGAAACGATATTACCGAGTTTCTTCTCTTCATCTAATTCTTCAATCTCTACGTTATCACCAACAAGTGGCTTTATCTTTTGATTACGAAAGATACCTTTCGCTTTACATTCATATACCCCTTTTGAGGGTACATGAATGTAATAAAAACCTGCTATACCTTTAATAATCTTTCCCTGCATTATTTAGCTACCTTCTTAAATGTTACACTTGTTTGACCAAATTCTTCGCCATCAAGATAGAATATTACTGTGGCATTACCTTCTTGCGTACCTTGTAGAGTCACTGTCTTAGGGAAGTCTGCTGAAGATAATGTGTGTTGATATGCATCCATTACAATTTCATCTGAATCATCATAATAGATATCAATAGAGATAAGACCATCTTCCATCTCATCAGCAAATGGACTTGTATCCATCGTTACAGTTGCAGTATAGGTATAAGTTACTTCTGCTGCTTTTGGTCCAAGGCTTACTGTAAAGTCAATAGTAGTACCTTCTGCTACTTCCGTATCAGCAGAATATGATTGTTCCATAACAACACCTTGTGCATATTCATCGGAGTAATTTGTACTTACTTTACCTTTTACAAGACCTTTTGATTTTAGTACATCTTCTGCTTGAGCTTGTGTATAATTACGTAAGTCAGGAACCTTAACATATTTTGTTTCTTTTCCTTTACTTATATATACAGTAATTGTATCACCCTTTTTCACATCAGAACCAGCTTTTGGTGAAGTACGAGTAACAAGATTTTCATCTACTGAATCACTATATTCATACTCATGTACAACTTTTAGCTCTTGGTCATTCTTTAAGATCGTATCTGCTTGGTCAACGGTCAATCCAGTAACATCACGTAGAGTATTCGTTTCTACACCAGTACTTACAGTAAGTACAACTACCGTGTTCTTATCAACTTCTTCATTGGCATCAATGCTTTGTGCAATAATATAGCCTTCTGGTACTACATCTGATGGTTTTTCTTCTTTTCTAGAACTTAATTCTGCACCTTTTAATAATTCATCTGCTTCTTCTAATGATTTACCAGTTACATCAGGTACAATTGTTTTCTTAGCATCTTCCTCTGTATCTTGCGTATCTTCTCCTGGTACTGTTTCTTCAATATTAGTATTATTATCTTTACCACCAGAACCAAATTTAAACAGTCCAAAACCTTTTCCGACTAAAACAATAATCACAATGCCAAGAACGATGGCTACTGTAATTGAACCTGCGATTATAAATTTTTCTAATTTTGGATCAACATCTTTATCATCATCTAAATCTTCTTCATCTGACTCATACACTTGGTTATCTTCATTGCTCTTAGCATAACCTTTATAATTATTTTGATCAGCATTATCACCATTATTATATCCTGACGCTTCTCTGATTTCTCCTACTTGTTCTGGTGTTAGATTAATTGTAGGAGAATCTGTAACACCAACTGGAGCCATCTTTACAAACTCGCCATTTGGATTTGCCAAGGAACGTTTTAAGTCTTGAATTAATTCAGAGGCACTTAAATAACGTCGTTCTGGCTTCTTCTGCATACATTTCTGTACAATTTTATCAAGACTTGATGGTATTGTTTGATCTAATTGCCTTAATGGCATAGCTTCCCCTTGAATATGAAGTAATGCAACGGACACTGCATTGTCACCTTCAAATGGTACTTTACCAATTAACATCTCATACAAAGTAACACCTAAAGAATAGATATCACTCTTTTCATCACTATAACCGCCTCTAGCTTGTTCTGGTGAAATATAATGTACCGATCCCATTGCATTAGAAGTAATTGTGTTAGAAGATGCCGCTTTAGCTATACCAAAGTCAGTTACTTTTACTTTTCCTTCCCTTGAAATGATTATGTTCTGAGGTTTAATATCTCTGTGAATAATATGATTTACATGTGCTGCTTCCATACCTTGAGCAATCTGAATTGCAATTCCAACAGCTTCTTTTATCTCAAGTTTTCCTTTTCTCTCGATAAAACTTTTTAGTGTAATGCCTTCAACCAATTCCATTACTATATAATGTAGATTTCCATCATCACCTACATCATATACATTTACAATATTAGGATGGGATAATCCTGCAGCGGACTGCGCTTCTCCTCGGAACTTTGCGACAAATGTTTGATCGTCACTATATTCAGCTTTTAAAACTTTTATTGCGACATAGCGATTTAAGCGATGGCATTTTGCTTTATAAACATCAGCCATGCCTCCAGTGCCGACTTTTTCAATTATTTCATATCTGTCGCTAATAAACATTCCTGGTCTTATCATTTTCTCACCTCTCTGTTATGGTTTTACAACTATTGCTGTTATATTATCTTTGCCGCCATACTCATTGGCTTTTTCAACTAAAGCTATGACCGCATTATTAACTCTTTCTTTTTTCGATGTAACAATCGCATACATTTCTGCATCATCAACCATATTGGATAATCCATCTGAACACATAAGTATAATATCTTCTTTCTTCAAGGCAACCTCAAAGAAATCAGGATTTGCCTCACCACTAGCACCTAATGCCCTAGTTATTATGTTCTTATTCGGGTGAAATCTCGCTTCATTTTTGTCAATTTCACCATTCTGGACCATCTCTTCTACTAGAGAATGGTCTCTGGTGATTTGCTTAATATCATCATGTATTATATACAAACGAGAATCTCCAATATTAGCTACATACAAAGTTTCGTCAACAATTGTCGATATAACAAACGTAGTTCCCATTCCTTCTAAACTTTGATTTTCTTTTGCTTCTTTTAAAAGAAGTGTGTTCGTTTCCTTAATCGCTTCTTCAAAAAGTCGAATAGGTGATGTTATCTTGCTGTTTCGTATATATTCAACAACATTCTCTACACTGAACCTAGATGCAAAATCCCCTGCTTTATGTCCTCCCATGCCGTCAGCAACTATAAATAAATTGGGAAGGCTGCCAATTTGATTCTGTTCACAAAAAACAAAGTCCTGATTCATCTTACGTTTTAGACCGATGTCGGTAATAGCAAATGATTCCATGGCGTTACCTCCTTATTAAGTAGTATGCTCATCCATATAACTCTTTCTGAGCTGTCCACAGGCTGCGTCAATATCTGAGCCCATTTCTCTTCTTATAGTAACATTAATTCTATTTTTTTCAAGTATATTTTTGAAATTTTGCACAAACTGCATCTTTGTTTGTTTAAAATCTCTTTCCTTAATAGGATTTACAGGAATTAGATTCACATGGCAGTTAAGTCCTCTTACAACATGGATTAATTCTTTTGCATTTTCTTCGCTATCGTTAACACCTCTACTAAACTGTATTCAAATGTAATACGTCTACCTGTCTTATTGTAATAGAACGTAACCGCATCAATAATCTCTTTGATTGAATATCGGTTAGCAATTGGCATGATTTCTCTACGTACCGCGTCATTTGGGGCATGCAAAGAAATTGCTAAAGTTATCTGCAACTCTTTATCTGCAAGATCTCTGATTCGATTAACAAGACCGCAAGTAGAAACAGTAATGTTTCTTTGGCTAATATTTAGCCCATTTTCGTCTGTGAGTAATTGTATCAGTTTCAAAACATTATCAAAGTTATCTAATGGCTCCCCTGTACCCATAAGTACAACATTGGAAACTCGTTCTCCAGATAACTTTTGAATTTTATAGATCTGATCTAACATTTCAGCAGGAGTCAAATTTCTCTCAAGTCCGCCGAGGGTAGATGCACAAAAACGGCATCCCATTCTACAACCTACCTGCGTAGATATACACACGGAATTTCCATGTTTGTATTTCATTAAAACACTCTCAATTACTCGGTTATCAGGAAGTTCAAATAGGAACTTACACGTCCCATCTGTAGCTGATTCCCTTTTATCCACTACATGCAACGAGGTTAACTCAAAATTCTCAGACAATTTATCTCTTAAATTCTTGGATAGATTAGTCATCTCATCAAAGCTATTAACTAATTTCACATGCATCCACTCATAGATTTGCTTTGCACGAAATGTTTTCTCTCCAAGTTCTTCCATGACTAATTTCACTTCTTCAAAGTTCATGGATTTTATATCACGCTTATCCATATTATGTTAACACCTCGCAATTCATTCATACCTATTCATTTTCAAATCTATAACTATAGATTTTCTATGACTATAAATTTTCAATAACTATAGATTTGTATTTTATTTTTTGACTAATCTTGCTAAGAAAAATCCATCTGTATTATAGATACCTGGTATAAAATTAATATATCCTTTATCTATAGTACTGTCTTTTCCTTCACGCTTTACAAATCTTTCAGGTAAATATTCTTCAAGAGATTCTAGTTTGAAATCATAATTCTCTATAAACCACTGTACATTATTAAGATTCTCTTCTTTATTCACCGTACAGGTACTATATACTAAAGTACCACCTTGCTTTACATACTTAGAAACTACATGTAGGATATCCCTTTGTAATTTAGCAAGATCCTCTTGTTTTTCTGGAGTAATATTATACTTAATATCATTTTTCTTACCGATTACTCCTAGACCAGAGCAAGGTAAATCAGCGATTACAACATCTGCTTTACCAATTAAACTTTCCTCTAATTCTAACGCATCTTGTACTCTAGGTTCTACATTTGTAAACCCTAATCGTTCAACATTTTGCTTAATTAAATCTACTTTATGCTGTGTTAAATCACAAGCAATTACTGTTCCTGTACCTTCCAGCATTTGAGCGACATGAAGACTCTTTCCTCCTGGAGCAGCACACACATCTATAACAAAGTCGTTCTTTTTGATTCCAGCTGCATGTGCTACCATCATAGAACTTTCATCTTGCACTTGGAATAAACCATCTGAAAATCCATATAATCTCTGAACTGAATCGTATTCTGAGATACGTAATGCTTCATCCACATAGGCTCCATCACCTACAAGAACTCCTTGATTCTTAAGACCTTTTCTTAATTCTTCTACTGTGGTTTTATTCGTATTGCAACGAATCGTAGTTTCTCTTTCTGATAAAGAAACTTGCAGCATCTTCTCTACTGTATCAAATGAAAATTCCTCTAACCAATTTCGAATAATCCATTCTGGCATCGAATAGACTACATTAAGATAAGAAATAGGCTGTGCTACTTTACTTGGATATTGAATATTTTCAATTTCCCTGCTAATAGTTCTAAGGACACCATTCACAAATCCTTTCAAGTTATGAAAGCCTTTTTTTGTTGCTAATTTAACAGATTCATTACATGCTGCACTTGCTGGTACTTGATCCATATATTTAATTTGATATACACCAAGTCGTAAAATATTACGAATCACTGGTTTCAACTTGTTTACTTTAACGCTTGAGTACTGATTAATAATGTAATCCATCTCAATCATTCTCTCAATTGTACCTTCTGTTAACCTTGATAGAAACGCTCTATCTTGTTTTGACAGATATTGATACTTTGATAAAGTCTGATTCAGCACTTTATTACTAAATTCACCATTCTGCGTAACTTCCATCATAATGGCAAGTGCTAGTTCTCTCAGATCCATTCCTTTAGTCACGATCTCTATTTCCTCCAAATAATATGATCAAACGAAGTAATTGTAATATAGATGCTGCCGCCGCTGCAACATAAGTAAGCGCTGCTGCACCAAGAACTTTCTTCGTCTGTGCTACTTCTCTATCAGCTAACATTCCATTGCTAGCAAGTATCTTAACTGCACGATTTGAAGCATTAAATTCTACAGGTAATGTTACTAATTGGAATAAAACCGCCGCACAGAATAACACAATACCTAATGTAATTAAAGGCTGCGACCAACTAAGCAAAACCCCAATTAATATAAGTGGCCAAGATAACGTTGCTCCAAAGTTTGCTACAGGAACAAGCGCTGTTCGAATCCTAAGTGGTGCATATTCTTTATGATGTTGAATTGCATGTCCACATTCATGTGCTGCAACACCAATAGCTGCTACTGAAGTATTAGCATACACACTATCAGACAAACGAAGCACCTTATTCTTAGGATCATAATGATCCGTTAATTGTCCACTAATTCTTTGAACAGATACATCATAGATACCAGCATTATGAAGAATTCTCTCAGCCGCCTGAGCACCAGTAAGACCTGACATACTTCTTACATTAGAATACTTAGCATATGTCGTCTTAACCTTAGCAGATGCCAGTAAACTAAGAACAACACCTATAATAATCAATATATAAGTCGGATCAAAATAAGGTCTATAACCATATAATAATGCCATAAAAAACTCCTTTCTAATATAACTATCTCACTATTAAAAACTTGTGTTCAACTACGAAATCCTCATGAATTCACTTCACATTATTGAAAACGTAGTATTAGCAAAACTCTCATAATCTATAACTGTTTCTTGGGTGACGTATTATAGCTAAGAAACGATAGCGAAACGCCTTTAGTACTTCTTAGTGTGTACTAAAAAGTCTAGGAAGGCGAGGCATGGAAGCCGAACCAGCCTGAGCTGAGGCAGGATGCCGAATCGAAGGCGTTTCCGTATCATTTAGATACCTATATTGTACACACTTAGAAGTACTTAGGTGTGTAGCGTGTTTCGTGTTATAGTACGTTAGCCAAGAAACTTTGTAAAACATATATTGAGTTTTGCGTTCTACACCCCAAGTTTTTCGCCTTTTTCAACTGTGAAGCCACGCAAGAAAGAACCAACCTCCATACGTTTTTTACCTTCTAGTTGAATTTCCTTAAAAGCTAATGTACCGTCCGCTGTTTTTACACAGATCGAATCCTTGGTTACATCAACAATTTCACCTAATTCACCGTCAAATTGTTTCTCTAAAACATCAGCTTTCCACACTTTCAAAGTCTTACCATTTAGAGACGTATAAGCACTTGGCCATGGATTTAATCCGCGAATTAAACGTTCTAATTCAACCGCTGATTTTGAAAAATCCATCTTACCTAATTCTTTAGTAAGTCTAATAGCATAATTTGATTTTGAATCATCTTGTTTTTCTCTAGTCACCGTCCCATTATCGAACAATTCTAGTGTCTCTACCAATAATTTTGCTCCGGCTACTGCTAATTTATCATGAAGACTACCGTATGTTTCATCACTTTCAAGAGGCACTTCAACTTTGCTAATCATATCCCCCGTATCAAGACCAGCATCCATTTGCATAATTGTAATACCGCTTACCGCTTCACCATCGATTACAGCCCATTGTATTGGTGCAGCGCCACGATATTTTGGTAATAAGGAACCATGCACATTCACACAACCAAACTTTGGCATATCCAATAAATTCTGAGGTAAGATTTGTCCGAAAGCTACAACAACACCTATGTCTGGTTGTAACTTACTTAACTCTTCGATTACACTTTCTTCTCTTACTCTAACTGGTTGATAAACTGGTATATCATGCTCTAAAGCCTTTTCTTTAACAGGCGTATATAAAACAGCTTTTCCTCTTCCTTTTGGTTTATCTGGTTGTGTCACTACTCCAACAACTTCATGCCCCGCTTTGATAATACTCTCTAACGTAGATACAGCGAAATCGGGAGTTCCCATAAAAAGAACTTTCATTCCCATTCCTCCTATTCTTCTTCTAAATCACTCGTATTGTATAGTTTACCTTCAACTTTTTCTACATATAAATGTCCATCTAAATGATCGATTTCATGGCAGAAAGCTCTAGCTAATAATCCTTCTCCTTCAAGAATTCTCTCATTCATATTACGATCTAAGGCTTTAACCTTAACATAGTTTGGTCTTGTAACAACACCAACCTTTCCTGGTACACTTAAACAACCTTCGTCACCTGTCTGTTCACCACTAACTTCGAGGATTTCTGGATTAATTAAAACGATTGGATCATCAGCTTCAGGAGAAACATCAATAACAACCAATCTCTTCAAAATCCCCACTTGAGGAGCTGCAAGACCAACTCCCTGTGCCTCATACATAGTTTCTATCATATCATCAATCAATTCTTGAGTACGGTCATTCATCTCTGTAATTACTTTTGCTTTCTTATTAAGTACCGCATCGCCCATAGTTCTAATATTTCTTATTGCCATATTATACATCCTTTCCCTATTTAAAATCTTATTGTAATTCCAGCATAAAAAATCCATTTCTCTTTAACTTTTACCAAAGACCTTATACACCAGAACTTATTAAACTGTTACATAAATCTTTATTAATTAAATACAAAACTCGTTGATCGTTTAGTTTAATTCATACTCCTCACTTTGATACTACGCTAAGAAGCAATAGCAAAACTAAGTAATTATTAATATATGTTAGATAACAAAAAAATGCAAGCCACCCAATCCATGATAGGACATCCGGTTAAGAGTGATTCCATATCTTTTGAATCTAGCACACTAAAATCACATAACTCCATAGCATGTTTCTGCATAGTATCAAAGTGAGAAGTATGTTAACAACTTCCGAGTTTCACAACTTCTTGCCAACTTAACAGCAAAACTCTCGAAATCTAACCTCATACTTCTAGACTTGAACATTACACTAAGAAACGATAGCAAAGTAACTATAGTTCTTCTTAGTATGTGTTAGATAACAAAGGAAGGCGAGGCATGGAAGCCGAGCCAACCCGAACCACGACAGGATGTCGTGTTGAGGGTGATTCCGTATCCTTTAAATGCACCTCCACACATACTTAGAAGAACTTAGTTACGCAGCGTGTTTCGTGTGTAATGTTCAAGACTAGAAGTATGTTAGACAACCTACCAGAGTTTTGCCTTCCCCTAATAGCTATTCATAGGATTAAAATCAAATTGAACACTACAACCTTTGAAGATGGCCGAGTAATCAATAAAGCCTTCCATGAAATTCTTCAAATTCTTTAAATATATATAATCCATATGTTTCATATAAAGAACATATCGGTATATATCATTTACTTTTGCTACATTCGCTTTAACAGGTCCAATGATTTCAAGTTCCTCTGTTTCAATACCTTCTTTATTCTCTTTTTCCTCCATCTGTGACTTCAATTGCATCTTGTAGTCAAGTACAGCTGCTTTGAATAAATCAGCTGCTTTAGCAACCGTTTCATCATTTTTAGAAGTCAAGAATGCTACCAGAATATTCGATACAGGAGGATATTTCATCATTGTTCGAAAAGCTATCTCCCTGTTATAAAATGCTTCATAATCATTTTCTGCAGCGGTAGTTACACTATAATGTTCTGGATTGTAAGTCTGAATAACCACTTCACCATTATCCTTACTTCTTCCAGCACGACCTGCTGCCTGCGTTAATAACTGAAATGTCTTTTCTGCTGCTCTATAATCGTTGGCATATAAAGACAAATCAGCAGCCAATATTCCAACTAAAGAGACATTACCAAAATCATGTCCCTTAACAATCATTTGTGTTCCTACTAGAATATCCGCTTCTCGATTTGCAAAAGCTGATAATATCTTCTCATGCCCTTCTTTTCCTGAGGTTGTATCCATATCCATTCTTAGAACTCTTGCAGAAGGAAACTCCTTTTTTACCATCTCTTCTACCTTTTGTGTTCCAGTTCCAAAGGTCGCTATATATGGTGATCCACAACTAGGACATTTATTAGGCATCACTTCTTCATAACCACAATAATGACAAACAAGTCTATGTTTATCTTTTCCATAGTGGTATGTTAAGGAAACATCACAGTGCGGACATTTCATTACATGTCCACAGCTTCTACAAGAAACAAACCCTGCAAAGCCTCTTCGATTTAAGAACAACATAATCTGTTCTTTTTTATTCAAACGATCCATAATAAGTTCTTTTAACTTTTCACTAAAGATCGATTTATTCTTCTTTTTCAATTCTTCCCTCAAATCAACTATATAGACACGAGGTAGTTTTGCTTTATTAATTCTTTCTTTTAATTCATATAATTTGTATTCACCGTCTTTTGCTCGCTTATAAGCTTCTAGAGACGGCGTCGCGGAACCAAGTACTACACTTGCACCAAGTAAGGAAGCCCTATATATGGCTACTTCCCTCGCATGATACTTGGGCGGCATCTCACTTTTGTAACTGCCTTCGTGTTCCTCATCTATAATAATTAATCCAAGTTTATCAAAAGGTGCAAACAATGCAGATCTCGGACCAATCATGATGTCGATATCTCCTTGTTTTGCACGCATATATTGATCGTATCGTTCACCCTTAGACAATCTTGAATTCATAATGGATATTCGATCACCAAATCTTCTATAGAACCGCATTACCGTTTGGTAGGTTAATGCAATTTCTGGTATTAGTAATATTACTTGCTTTCCTTGATCAAGAACATGCTGTATCATCTCCATATATACTTCTGTCTTACCACTACCTGTTATACCATGAAGAAGATACGTCTTTCTCATTCCATTATCATATTCCTTGCAAAAGTCATCAACAATAGCTTGTTGCTTTGGTGTTAATTCCAAAGGTTTTTGCAATTGTTGTCTGTTTTTAATTGGATTACGATAAATTGTCGTAGCTTCAACTTCAATAATATTCTGTTCCACAAACGCTTGTATCGTAGGTCTTGTAATACCAAATTTATTGATTGCTGTGTCATAATCAATTTCATTTTGTTCGCTTAACAATTCCATAAGACGAATTCTAGCTTTATAATTTTTTCGTCTTAATTCTTCTAATTTAGCGCTTACCTCTTCTTGTCCTAATAGCAAACGTATTGTTCGTTTTTCCACCATCTTAACTGTTTGCTTTACTGGTAGAACGACCTTAAGAGCATCATTCAAAGTAGCACCATAATTATCGCGGATCCAAGATGCCAACATAATCAAATGAGACTCCATCACGAGGGCGTTGTCTACAACCTCACTAATCTCTTTAATATAAGAAACATCTATACTTGGCGTTTGCGATAAAGAAATGATATATCCCTTGATAATACGATTTGCCTTACCAAATGGAAATTTAACCAAAGAACCCACAACCGCTTTTTCTTCAAGATGCTTTGGAACTGCATACTGATAGGTTTTATCTAAGTTCTCATGGGAAATATCCACTATGATGTCTGCATATATCATTTCTCTCACCACCTTTATCAACTTTGTGTTTTCTATTGTCTTAGCGCAGTAACAATCTCATCCGTATGCATACCTCTTGAACCTTTAACTAAGACCGCATCATTTGATTTAAGATTCCCTTTTAGATAGTCTATCGCATCTTGATTACTATCAAAAGAATGAGAAACGATATCCACTTTCGCATCTTCTACCGCTTTCACAATAGCTTTAGCTTCTTCGCCTATTGTTACTACTTCATCAATATTCTTACTTGCAATATATTCTCCAACACCATAATGGCAAGAATACGAATGTTCACCAAGTTCTAAAACATCTGCTAATACAGCAAATCTACGGCTAACATTTTCTAATTCAAGTAAAACATTAATACCACCACGCATGGAATCCGGACTAGCATTATAGGTATCATCAACTACTGTGATACCATTAACTTTCATGATTTCTCCACGCATTGCTAGTGGTAGGTAATCCTTTAAACCTTGTTTTGCAACCGATGTTGCAATTCCTAGCTTATTTGCAATTGCAATGGCAACCAGGGCATTATATATGTTATGTTCCCCAAGTACTTGTAATTCTATTTCATTTTCCTGGGATATTACCTCTTTTACTGTATTTTGTAGATAGAACTTTGTATGTCCATTACTTATGGTAACATCCGTAGCATAATACATGCAATCTTTTTCACAACCAAATGTGACAACATCAGCACGACATAAACTTGCATTCGTAGCATCACTTATATCAATTTTATCATATTTCTGTGTTTTTTCCTTGTCAGATAACTTAAGATATTCTGAATAAGGTAAAATATTCATTAACATATCATCTGTTCCATTCACAAAAAGACAGCTATCTACACCAAATTCATTTACAATATTCATCTTCTCTTTCCGAATATTTTCCCTAGATCCTAGCTGTCCAATATGAGAAACACCTATATTCGTTATAACTGCATGGGTAGGTTTCGCAATACGGGCTAATTTACTCATCTCACCAGACTCACTAATACCCATCTCAATCACTGCAACTTCGTGGGTATGTTCAATACGAAAGATAGTAAGAGGCAAACCAATCTGACTATTCATATTCCCCGCAGTTTTAAGAACACGATATTTTGTTTCAAGCGCAGCTGCAATCATTTCTTTCGTTGTAGTTTTACCCACACTACCTGTAATTCCGATTACAGGAATATCAAATTTACTGCGGTAATAGGCCGCTAAGTCTTGTAGTGCTTCCTTCGTGTCCTCTACCTGAATAATTGCTTGATTCTCTTTTACTAAAGATACATCAATCGTCTTGCTTGTAAAAATTGCTGTTCCACCAGCCTCAATTACTGAAGGAATGAAGGTGTGGGCATCTACACGTTCACCGATGATTGGAACGAACAAAGTACCTTCTTCTACTTCTTTTGAATTTGTGCTTACTCCATGAATCTGTAACTTATCACTACCACAAAGTAACTTTCCTTTTGTAGCCTCTACGATTTCTCCTATACTCAGTAATTCCATTCTTATAATCCTTTCCTCTTTTATTCAAGATTTCCCTGGCATTTTAGAATATCCGCAATGATTACTCTCTCATCCATGGGATATTTGACGCCTTTGATTTCTTGATAATCTTCATGACCTTTTCCTGCAAGTATTACAAAGTCTCCCTCTTTAGCATTTTCCATGCAATATTGAATTGCTTGCCTACGATCAGGAATCATAATATAACTACCTTTACCTTTTTCGATTCCAATTCTAATATCACTTATGATATCCATTGGCTCTTCATATCTTGGATTATCTGAAGTAATTACTGTCAAATCTGCCATATTAGAAGATATCTCTCCCATCTCATACCTTCTAAGTTTTGAACGATTACCTCCACAACCAAATAAACATACAATGCGTTTTGGATTATATTCACGTAACGTAGTTAGCAAACTCATCAAACTTAATGCATTATGGGCATAATCAATCATTAGAAGATAAGGTCCTGGTACTTTAACAATCTCCATACGACCTTTTACGCACACATGGTTAAGTGCATCTACAAGATTATCCATAGACACCGGAAGATATCTGCATAAGGCTATCGCTGTTAACGCGTTATATACATTGAACACTCCTGGTATTGGTAACTTAACATCAAGATTCACCTTCCCATTAGCGTGGAACTGTATTCCTAACTCATTCTCATTTTGATATCTTCGTATATCTGTTGCATACGTATCTACTTCCTGTGATAATCCATAATACTCTACTTCACATGTATGACCTTCCAACACTTGCATAACATATTGATCATCTTTGTTAACAATACCATATCTGCATTGTTTGAACAATTTACTCTTGCATCTTACGTATTCTTCCATATCTGTATGTTCTTTCGGACCAATGTGGTCTTCTTCCAGATTTGTAAATATTCCAAAATCAAAAATCATTGCTGCTGTACGTTCATACTTTAGCCCTTGTGAAGACACTTCCATAACTGCATATTTGCAACCTTCATCAACCATTTGGCGAAGATATTTTTGTAATGTATACGCTTCTGGGGTGGTATTATCCGAAGGGATGTGAACATCACCAATAATGGCCTCAATCGTTCCAATTAAGCCAGTTTTCAAACCAGCATATTGTAATACGGACCAAATCATGTATGTGGTTGTAGTTTTTCCTTTCGTACCCGTAACACCAATTGTGGTTAATTCCTTTGATGGGTATCCAAAATACGCTGCTGACATAGCTGCATATGCATACTTCGTATCCTCAACACGAATTATGGTAACATCATACTGCTCCATTCCTGTTATCTCTTGTTCTACAACTATAGCTGCTGCACCTTTTTTCCTTGCTTCCTCTGCAAATGTGTGTCCATCAACGGTTGCACCGTTAATACAAACGAAAGCGGTGCTCTTTAGTTCATTTCTCGAATTCATAGAAATATCTGTAATATCGATATCTACGAACCCCTGTACTACAGTATAAGAAACTTCTTGTAACAAGGTTTGCAGTTTCATGTACTCACTCCCCATTATTAAATTCTAGTAGCTATGTCTTAGCATATAGCTATCTCATGGCAAATGTTCTGCTGTTTACATATTCCTCAATCACTTCACGTTCACTATAATGGTGTTTAACGCCTTTGATTTCTTGATACTCTTCATGTCCTTTGCCAATTAGGATAATAATATCACCTGGCTTTGCATGGTCGAGTACATAGTGAATGGCTTCTGTACGATCTTCAATTTCGATATACTTACCATTACTTCTAGCAAGTCCGACTTTAATATCTTCATTGATATCTGCTACCTCTTCATCTCTTGGATTATCACATGTTAAAATTGATAAATCCGCCATTTTTCCACATAATTCTCCCATATCATATCGACGTAATTTTGAACGATTTCCGCCACAACCATAAACGCATATTATCCTCTTTGGATTATATTCTGAAACAGTCGATAATAGACTCTCTACACTTACTGCATTATGTGCATAATCAATCATAACAATGAATTCATCAGATACTTTAACAATTTCTGCACGACCTCGAACAGTAATATTAGCTAGAGCATCTAACATAACCTCTTTCGATAAGCCAATATTAACGCCAACCATCAAAGCAACCATGGAATTATATGAACTAAATCTTCCAGGAATATTGGTTTCTACATGAGCATCCAATTTACCTTCTACATCAAATGTAATACCAAGATGTCCATGCATCATTAAAAAGTCGATATTTGATGCACGCAAATCACAACCTTCACTAAATCCAAAAGTCTGCACTTCACAAGTATGTCCTGCAAGGACACCTACATAATTCGCATCATCTTTATTGATAATACCAACTTTGCATTGCTTGAATAATAAGCTTTTACAATATAGATACTCTTCCATACTTGCATGTTCCGTAGGTCCGATATGATCCGCTGAGAAGTTTGTGAAGACACCATAATCGAATTCAATACCCGCAACACGGTCCATCTTTAAGCCTTGCGAAGATACTTCCATAACTACATACTCGCATCCTGCTTCAACCATCTTGCTAAATAGTGAATGTAATTCATAAGATTCAGGAGTTGTATTTTCCGTCTTTACTTTTTCTCCATTGATAACTGCGCCAATGGTACCAATAACCCCAACTTTCTTTCCTGCTTCTTCAAGCATCTTTTGAATCATGTAAGTTGTAGTCGTTTTGCCTTTCGTACCCGTTAACCCAATCGTTACCATCTTCTTAGCTGGATAATCAAAGAGAGCAGCAGACATAAGTGCAAGGGCCTTTCTTGTGCTATCAACTTTAATAACCGTTACATCCGCTTCAACATCAACTGTCTTTTCAACAACTATTACGCTAGCTCCTTTTGCTATAACATCAGGAATAAATCCATGCGCATCTACTGCCGTTCCACTAATACAAAGAAATGCTACCCCTTCTTTAACTTTTCTTGAATCAATGATAAAATCGGTAACTGACACATCAAGATTACCTTTTAATAATTGATAGTCAACTTGTTCTAGTAAATTACGTAATTGCATAATACATCACCTTTCTCATTCATTACTATTTACGCACAAATATCCCCTCTTCTTCTCCATGTGATTCCATCATATCAAAGAATAGGGGATAAGCATTATCTTTATTCTTCCGTAACAATGTGCCCAACTTCAATATCGGACTCAAACATCGTATGAGATGGCCCAATCATGAATACATGATTTGTCTCTTCATCCCACTCTACCGCTAACGGACCGCCGATTTGCTCAACAGTAACTTTACGGTCACATCTTCCTGTTAAAACAGCAGCTACTACAGCTGTACAACAACCAGTTCCACAACCAATCGTTTCACCAGTTCCTCTTTCCCATTCACGCATCTTAATATAGTCTCTACTAATAACTTGCGCAAAAGTTACATTTGTCTTATTAGGGAATAACTCTGTTTTATACTCAAAAGCTTTTCCATATCAATGTACATCAAAAGATGCCACATCATCTATAACCGATACACTATGAGGATTTCAGCACG
>NZ_CBDLAM010000060.1:0-4773 GCF_965301125.1 Anaerosporobacter sp.
CGTATGCACTTGAAATAGTAAAGGGTTTGCGTACTGTGAATTACTACATTACATTTTTAGTATTTTGCTGGGTTCCGTATATAGTAGGATTAGTTGTTTTGAAAGTGAAGGGGCTAAACACAGAGATATATAAGGAGATTATTGCGGTTGGATACGGTATTTTTTATTTATTTGTACTGTGGACAACAGAAACAACAAATGCATTTGTGTTTATATTGCCACTAAGTAGTATGCTTATCTTATATAAAAATCGAAATTATATTCTACGTTGTGGAATTGGTAATGTAATTTTAACTATTATAATATGCATTAAAAATTATCTCTCAGGTTTCAATTCTTCTGAGAATATTACAGAATATGAAATACAATTAGCGTGTATCATTCTTTGTTATGTTGGTTATGTGCTATCGATTAATCATATCAATTCTTCAGATGGTGCATTAATGGATTCGATTAAGGGGAATCTGGACAGAGTAGTTACAACAATAGAACAGGTAAGAAAAGCTAGCAATTCCGTAGTAGATGGAGTAACAGTAGTACGTGAATTGGCTGATGAGAATAGAGAAGGAGCAATTACCGTTGTACAGGGGATGACGGAATTGTCTAAGAATAATGAAGTATTGCAGGAGAAATCTAATTCGACGCTTGATATGACAGAAACAATAAGTACACAAGTAGAGAATGTTGCAGGGCTAATCAGTCATATCATTGATTTAGTCAATGAATCAATCTCCCATGCAAAAGGTAGTTCAGAAGAATTATCTGGGGTAGTTGATGCAACAAATGTCATAGGACAGTTATCTTCTAATGTAGAAAAAATATTAAATGATTTTAAGACTGATTTTTATACAGTTAAAGAAGAAACAGGTACAATTGAAGGAATCACTTCGCAGACAAATCTGTTGGCATTGAATGCCTCCATAGAGGCTGCAAGAGCTGGAGATGCAGGAAAAGGATTTGCGGTGGTTGCAGAAGAAATCAGAAAATTAAGTCTAGGAACGCAGAATTCTTCAAATAGTATCTATACTGCATTGCAACACTTAGAGGGTACTTCGGAAAAAATGACAAATTCTATTACTTCGATTCTAGAATTAATTAATAATACAATATTGAAGATTAATCAGGTTAATCAGAGTGTAACCAATATTACAGAAGATTCTGTACAATTGGGAGAAAGTATACAGGTTATCGATACTGCGATGAGAGAAGTAGAAGTTTCCAATAAGAATATGGTTGTTAATATGAAAGAAGTATCCAGTGTAATGGATCTTATGACAAATAGCGTTCAGAATGCAGATGAGACAACAAAGACCATGCTAAATAAATATGAAGAAACTTCAAACAATGTAAAGAAAATAGAAGAGGTTGTTGGAAAGTTAATGGAGGAGTTAGATACTGGAGGATCTATGGATTAACACTATAGTAACCTAACAATTGATAAAAACATTGAAATCAATAGGCAGTGAACAAAAAGATAAAATTGCTGATATGAACTAAAAACCGAGAATTTCTCGGTTTTTTTAGTTCAATAATATGTAATATTCATAATGGTTCTTAAATTATAGACTACATAGATATAAAAATAGTAAATAAAAGTAGTAAAATATATAATTCAATCGACATTTAATGTAAAAGAGTGTACAATTTAAACAGGTTATTTTGAAGATAAGAAGGAATTAATCATAATGGAAAGTGGGTATACGAATGAATGTTGTAAGAAAGAACAAATCAATAATTGCAGTACTCGTAGTCATATCATTATTAATTGGATTACCAAGTTATGCAAAGGCAGAAGAGACTATTAATAATTTTCTAACGGTACATGAAAAGGTTTTGGCAAATGGAGAGACATTCAATTTACAGGTGCCAAGTGGCGTAAATTACACCTACACAATTGAAGGAGATTATTATTGTATAGGTGTACAAAGGGATGATAATACAAATTCTCTTTGGATTACAGGATTATCAAGCGGAGAAGTTGAGGTAGTGGTTTCCCTTTATGATCAGGACTTCAATTACATAGCAAGCGATTCATGTAAAATTAGCGTAGTTGAAAAAGGGATTGAAGAGGATTCGCTAGTATGTGCAGTTGGAAGAACTGGACAGATACATATATCAGGATACGCGCAAGAACAAATTGGAACATGGACAAGTTCAAATCCGTCTGTAGCTATGGTAGATGAAAAAGGATTGGTTACAGGTATATCTATGGGATATGCAGACATTACTGCAAGTTTTTTGGAAAACGATGGCAGGGTAACAACCTATACGTGTCGAGTTGCAGTTAGTGATCCTAAACTTAAAATGACCACCGGGAATTTAGCAGTCAATTGCAGCCAAGAATTAGAATTAACAGGAGTACAACCTGAGAGTAACGTAATAATAAGAACAAGCAATACATCGGTGGTGAAGGTGGATGAATATTATCCTACAATCTATGCAGTGAAGAAAGGAACAGCAACTATTACATGTGAGATTGATGGAATTAAGTTAACGTATAAAGTGACGGTAACTGATCCTCAAGTAAATGTTCAACTGCTTCCCATTGTTAAAGGTAAGAAGTCAAAGATAGTAGTAACAGGATCGAATAAGAATAGTAAGATAAATTATAACTCATCCAATACTTCAATTGCAAAAGTTAGTAGAAGTGGATATGTAACAGCTAGAAAGTTTGGGTGTACAAATATCCAGATTACTGTAGATGGTAAAGAGATTCTTGTACCTGTATCGGTAGGGAATAGTAAGGTGATTGGTGCATTAAGATATGCTGTGAATGCAGTAGGGAATACATATAGTCAAGCTAAGAGAATGGAGACAGGATATTACGATTGTAGTAGTTTAACATGGAGAGCATACCATAGTTCGGGTGTCAATATAGGGAGTCAATACTGGGCACCTACAGCAGCTGATATGGCAAAAACACTAGTTAAGAATAAGAAAGCAATCGCTTATAGAGCGTTGCCAGCAGAGAAAATGCAGCCTGGAGATCTACTGTTCTTTACTAAAACAGATGGAACGAATAATGGACGATACAAGAATATCTATCACGTAGGGATCTATTGTGGTACAACCGGAGACGATTATGGAACCGGATTACTATTAGAAGCTAGATTAGTAGGTGTAGGTATATTCCCATATTCTCAAACAGATCGTAAGGTGGCTGTAGTAGCAAGACCAACGAAATAAACAAGTGTATTTGCATAGTAATCTAGGCTTGCCAGGCATCCATGCCTGGCAAGCCTGAGTTTAGGCAGGATACCGAATGGAAGGCGTTTTCGTATCATTTGGGTAACCTCAACGTACCTAGTTATTTGAAAAAGTTAACAAAGATAGTTATGATTGCTGAATTTACGAAGTCGATAAAGAGGCAACCAACAATAGGCACTACAAAATACGGAGTATGCACAAATCCATAGCGGTTTGTAAGTTCATCCATATTGGCAATTGCATTGGGAGTTGCACCCATACCAAAACCGCAAGTAGCAGAGGCGAACACCGCTGCTTCATAATTCTTACCCATAACACGGTAGGTTATTGAATAAGCAAAGAATCCTACCAGTAAAGTTTGAGAGATTAACATGACGATTAATGGAAATGCTAAATCGAATAATTCCCACAAACGTAGCCCCATAAGTGCCATAGTCAAGAAAAACGAAAGACTTAATCCACCAAGGGTTTCTATTTCTTTCTCAACAATATCCTTCTTTCCAAAATCATAGACATTGCGAATAATAGCTGCTACAATCATGGCGCCTATATAGGAAGGGAATGTAAGTTCAAGATGTTCTATTAAATCAGATAAGATGGAACCAAGTCCCATAGCGAAGAATAATAAGCATGCGCCATTCATTAAACGCTTGAAGGATAGAATGTTGTGATTCTCTTCATTGTAGTCACCAACTTCATCGGGTTGTTTTTCTGAATTTTCATCTTTAATAGTTTTTAGTTTGTGATTATGAATTAAACCTCTAGCTACCAATCCTCCAATAATACTACCCATAATTAAACCGAATGTAGCGGAAGCAACAGAAACTGTTGCAGCGCCAGTTACCCCCATATCTTCAAGCATGGGACCAAACGAACCAGCAGTACCGTGACCGCCTACCATTGGAATGGAAGCAGTACAAAGACCTAGCAGCGTAGGTAAGTGGAATAGGGAAGCAAGCGATACTCCAAGTATATTCTGGAGTATTACTAATAAAACAGCAAGGCATAGATAGGTAACTACCTTTATACCTCCTTTTTTCAATACCTTAAAGCTCGCCGTAAAGCCGATACTGGTAAAAAAAGCTGTCATGAATATATTCTGCAGAGTTATATCAAGATTAAGGGTAGCAATTCCTGTTATTTTAAATAGAAGAATAAGTAAAGCAAAGATAAAGCCACCAACAACGGATGGTGGAATACAATACTTTCTTATTATTGAAAATTTATTGCGAATGAATTTCCCTATATAAAATACAATGGAAACCAGAGCCATAGTCTTAAAGATGTCTAAATTAAATTCCAAAACATATTTCCGTCCTTTCGTTTTTATGTTGTAACGATTCAGTAATGAGCTTTCTGAAAAACATGCAGTATATATAATATACCAAAAAGTAGAAAAAGTAAATAATAATACCAAAAATGATTTGATTAACGATAGTAATACCTGTAAGTGTCTCCAGTTCTATTAAATTTACTCAAGATGATAAATGAAATAGCGGTAAAATATCTGTAATTAAATATGTGAATAATCCTATCAAACTTGTACAGAATAAACGAGGTAATTAA
>NZ_CBDLAM010000060.1:4783-8598 GCF_965301125.1 Anaerosporobacter sp.
GAGATTTATTATGGAGCAAAAAAATAATATCAAGACTACTAGTACAACGAATGATACTTCGGATAGGACAGAAACAAGTACGAATAAAACAGATAAAAATAATACAACAGACAGAAATAAGTTTTCCAATAAGATAAACATGGATTATGATTGGAACGAGGATTATGATTATAGTGATGGAGACATTCCAGACATTGATAAATTATAAAAAGTATTCGGCATGAATTCTACTAGTTAGATTACATTTATACATCAGTAAAAGACGAACCCAAGAAGTAGAATGCCTATGATGTACATTTCGTTTCGTCATAGGCACACACCTTCTAGGAATTATTTTTAGGATACTATTTCATTACTATTACAAGTTTTCTTATAAAACGGGCACATCTGTTTCTGTAGGCATAACTTCTTTTTTATTCTTACGAATTAGTGCAAGTGTCACAGTAATACCCATTACTACCACTAAGATTGCAAGTAATACAAGTACATTTTTTAAGATAAGGGAGGTATCTCCTACACCACTAATTGCTTCTTTAAACAATCCTACTGAGTAAGTCATTGGCATGAATGGATACATAATGTTGTAGAACTTAGGTAATGTCTCCATTGGGAAAGTACCACCACAGGAAGCTAGTTGTATGATCAGTAATGCAATAGCGAGGAATTTACCAACGTTACTAAAGAAGAGTAATAATAGTTGTATGATGGAGATGAATACCATGGATACTAAACAACAAGAAACAACATACAATGGTATATTCTCAACCTTAAGTCCTAATCCAAGTGATAAAACAATACATAATAAGATTGCCTGTAATAACCCAATAATTAAGTAAGCAAAGCTTCTCTTGATTACACGAGTAGATTTCCTTGACAACAGATTAAAGTGATTATCTGGGTCAAAGTAGATACCGAAGAAGATCATTAATCCACCAACATATAAGGAAAGTGACATAAAATATGGAGCAAATGCAGTACCGTAGTTTGGAACTGGTGCATATGCATCAGATTCAATCGTTACGGGATCAGAAGCATATTCATTTAAACCATCTAGACTAGAAATCTTATCACTTGCTTTTGAAAGGGAATCATTTACCTTATCATTGGCAGTTTGAATACCATCAGTAAGTTTCTGAGCTCCATCATCAAGTGTTGAAGTACCAGATACTAACTCAGAGGTACCATCATTTAAAGTATTAGCACCATCATTAACCCTAGAAGCACCATTATCTAGTTTCGTTGCTCCATCAGTTAGAGAATTAATACCAGTTGATAATGAACCAAGACCATCTGACAATGTGTTAGAACCATTGTATAAGCTGTTTGTTCCATCTACTAATTTTGTGCTTGCCTTATTTAGTTTAGATAAACCGCTTTGTAAATTATTTGCACCTGTTGCTAAAGCAGCAGAACCTTTCTTTGCTGTAGTTAATCCTTCTTTGATACTAGTAATCCCATCTTTTAATGTAGCGAGGTTTTGTGTTCCTGATGATAGGGTTTGTGTTCCAGATTTCAAAGAAGCTGCACCTTGTTTTAATGTAGCGGAAGCATTCTGAAGAGCATGCATGCTTTCAAGATTCTCTTTAGTTGTTAATTGAGTAACGATTGCTTTTATCGTAGCATCATCAGTTGTAGCAGCATATTGACTTAATGTAGTTGTTAATGTAGTTACTGTGTCTAATAAGGTATCTACACCTGCAGTATAAGTATTGATTCCTTCTAATAAGGTAGCAGCACCAGTGGAAAGAGAATCAGCTCCATTCTTTAAATCATCTAATTTGCTAGTTCCAGCTTCTAACTTTTTGGCACCTTTTAATAATTCATCGATACCAGAATCTAAATTTATGATACCACTTTCTAGTGTAGTACTTCCTTTTGAAGCTGATTTAATACCTGATTGGAAGGTTTTGATGTTTTTTGATAATTTGCCTAACCCCTGGTTTAATGTAGTTCCACCAGCAAGAATCTTTTGAATTCCTGACTGAAGATTCTTAGAGCCAGTAGATAGAGAGGAAGTACCTTCTTTTAGTGTATCTGTTGCAGTCGCTAATTTGTCGGTACCAGTGTGTAGTTCTTTCGATGCATCGGATAGTTTTGAAGTTCCATCTGATAAATCAGAAGCACCGTTTTCTATTGTTGATAAACCATCAGATAGTGACTGTAATTGACCTGGTACACCTGTTAACTGGTCAGATAATGTACTTACGATTTCATTATCAATTGAAGAACGTAAGGATTTCTCAATCTTAGCAACAGCATTGTTAAGGATTTGAGAAGCTAAGTAATTGGTCTTTTCATTGGAAGAATAAGTAATGGTAGCCGTCTGCTTATTTGTCGAACTAGTAGTTGCAATATCCTGTGAGAAATTATCAGGAATTACGATTATTGCATAATAATCGTTTTTCTTCAAACCATCTTTAGCAGTTTTTTCATCTGTAAATGAAAATTTCAAAGATGCATTTTCTTTTAGATTATCACACATCTCTTGACCTAAATTTCTACTTTTATCATTAATGGTAGCTCCAGTGTCTTCATTAACAACTGCTACAGGAACGTTATCTAATTTTGCATATGGGTCCCAGAAGGCACCGAGATAGAAGTAGCTATACAGCAGTGGAATAATGACAACACCTAGTAAAATAACATAAGGTACGAATCTCTTTTTATTACTTTGTTTGTTCATATAGATATCCTTGCTCCTTTCATAGTCTGGAGATTTTGTGTATACACATAATATCGTATGTGATTTATCAGCACATTTCTCCTTCGCTTAGTAGTATATTGCGGAGGAAAAAATATGTAATTACACAAAAATATTTCAATGTCGTGAAATACGACAAAGGGTATCATTTGTTTAGAATTACGACATCTTAAATAAGATATCTATATGCGGAAGCTTATGTAGGTAATATATTTATAATATAGAGTACGTGGATAAAACGGAAAGGAGTTAGGTTAATGTCCAAACATTTTGATCAAATTATTTTGAATATTACCATACCAATCATTCTAAGAAGTAGAAAAAAAGCTCCTGAACGATGCGTCAGGAACCTTATGGAGCTTGGAGAGAATATGAATATCTATATAAATGCTGATGAGAAGAATGAAGTGAATAAGGCATTACAACAGTTATGTATAGAAGGTACACAACAACAAATTATTGATTATTTTTATAAAGTCTATGTAAAAGAATTATGAAAGCGTAGGAGGGTGTTTGGTTGCATACATCTTACACTCGTTAATTAAGGATACAATTTGTTTCTTCAAAGTAAGTGGGGAACGTACCATATCTTCTTTGATCCACCACACAATACTATCAACAACACCAAAAGAGAGAAAACGGGAAAGAAACTTTTGGTCATCTTCTGGCATAGGATAATCTCCTTTGATATGATCAATAGTATTATAAAAGAGTTCTTCTGATATGTTTAGTAGATAATTTTTAAACTCTTCTTGGAAAGAATGATTAATTGCATTTCGATAGAAGGTGCCATTTTCCTTCATAACAGTTAACATATTATATAGATTATCTGGCCAAGTATCAAGCGACAAATCTTTTGTTAACACTAGAATAACCTCATTATAGAAAATCCAGTTCAGCAATTCGTATTTGTCTTGGAAATGATAATAGAAGGTTTGACGATTAAGCCCACATGTCTTAGTGATATCAAGAATTGTAATTTTGTCAAAGGGCTTTTCGTTCATTAGTTTTTTAAAACCTGTAGCTATGGCCTGTTTGGTTATCATTGACTCTGACATAAGTTGCCTCCACTATAAAAAATTCAAGTTGGTGATAGTATAGAATGTAAATAATT
>NZ_CBDLAM010000060.1:8608-19963 GCF_965301125.1 Anaerosporobacter sp.
GTCTAGGAAGTGCTTCGATTTATAAAAATAAAACTTCTGATTTCATTTCTTGTATTCCTTCAATTACCAAATAAAATAGTTTGACATGATACTATTTATTAGTTATATTTAAAAGTGATTGTTTTGTTAATAGCACTTTAACACATTAATACATATAAGTGCCGAAATGTGTATAATGACACTAAAGAAGCAAAATAAAAAGACAAAAAGACAAAAAGATAAAAAGATAGGATTTAATATCTTGGAGGAAGTATGGAAAGAGAAAAATTTAAGTCGAGATTAGGGTTTATCCTTATATCTGCAGGCTGTGCAATTGGAATCGGTAATGTATGGAGATTCCCTTATGTAGTTGGTAATAGTGGTGGAGGAGCATTTGTATTATTTTACTTATTCTTCTTACTAATATTAGGGATACCAATTATGACAATGGAGTTCGCTGTTGGACGTGCTAGTGGTAAGAGTGCAGTTAGAGCGTTTGAAACGTTAGAGAAGAAGGGGCAAAAGTGGCATATTCATGGTTATGCAGCTATGATTGGAAACTATTTGTTAATGATGTTTTATACAACAGTTGCTGGCTGGATGTTAAATTATTTTGTTAGAATGGCAGCAGGTAACTTCGAAGGCTCTGATCCCGCTGGTATTCAAGCAGAGTTTTCAGGAATGCTAGGAAATCCTAAAGTGCTTACATTCTGGATGGTAGTAGTTGTTCTAATTGGGTTTGGTGTATGCTATCTAGGATTACAAAAAGGTGTAGAGAAGATTACTAAAGTAATGATGATTGCCCTATTAGCAATCATGGTAATATTAGCAGTTGTTAGTATTACTATGAAAGGTGGTAAAGAAGGTTTATCATTCTATCTTGTACCGAATTTCGCTAAGATGAAAGAGATTGGAATTAGCAAGGTAATCGTATCTGCTATGAATCAAGCATTTTTTACACTTAGTCTGGGTATTGGATCTATGACCATCTTTGGAAGCTATTTAGGAAAGGAGAGAAGCTTATTAGGAGAGTCATTTAATATTGCTTTTCTTGATACCTTTGTTGCAATTGTGGCAGGGTTGATTATCTTCCCAGCTTGCTTTGCATTTGGTGTAAATCCGGATAGTGGACCTAGCTTGATATTTATAACGTTACCTAATATATTCAACGCAATGCAAGGAGGACGAATCTGGGGAAGTTGCTTCTTTTTATTCATGGCATTTGCTTCCTTATCAACAGTAATTGCGGTATTCGAAAATCTGATATCCTCATGTATGGATCTTTGGAATTGGAGTCGTAAGAAAGCTGTAGGATTGAACATTATATTCATGATTATCGCTTCTATGCCATGTGTACTTGGTTTCAATGTTTTATCTGGTTTCGAGCCACTTGGTGCAGGGAGTACTGTCCTAGATTTATTAGACTTCATTGTAAGTACTCTTATGTTACCAATTGGTTCTTTAGTCTTCCTATTATTCTGTGTAAGCAGATATGGTTGGGGATTTGATAATTATTTGAAGGAAGTGAATACTGGAAAAGGAATAAAGATGCCTCGCCTTATTCGCGGATATTGTAGATTCGTATTACCTCTTATTATTGTAATTGTAATTGTAGAAGGTTTGTACTCATTCTTTAAATAGGTAATTAGACAATACGTTTCTCTTTAATTTAAAAAGTTAACATTTTACTACTTCTTGTCGATATAAGTATTGTATATAGAACAACGATGCAAATTAGCATCGTTGTTTTAGGATGGGAGGAAGATATATGAATGTTAATTTGAATAGGTTAAGGAATCAGGATAACGGCTCCATGCAAATGGAAACTTCAACTGGTGAGAAAAAGCAAGGTGCACACAGAAAGACTCTGAATAGAAATGACTTAACTTTAGAGATAGATGTGATAGCACAGAAAGAATTCGATGCTAGGAAAAACGCAATGAAGAAGTTAGGAGATGTTTTTTCAAATCATCTAAAGACAGACAATGAAATTGATGTACGTACAAAACGTATGGCTGAATTAGAAGACGAAGTATTGAATGGGCAAAAAGAACTAGAAAAGGTTATGCAAAGTAAAGAGGAATTAAAGGAAGCTTACAAAGATAATCTTAACAGTGATGCATATATAACGGAGTTGAAAAATCTTGAAGATGCTGAAGATGAATGGAAAGCGAGAGTTACTAAAGCAAAATCCGAAAAGGCTGGAGAAAGCGCTATCATTAGTGGTATTCATCAAGCATTATTAAAATCAGATCCAATGGTAAAAGCTTCGAAAGAAGCAGATAAAATCATGGAAAACGCGAATAATGAAATTGTAAATGAATTGGTTAACCAAGCAAAAGATAATATTGACGAAAAGTTAGAAGAAGAAATCGAAGAAACGAAGAAAGCCAAGGAAGAGAAAGCGGAAGAAGAGAAGAAAGCGGTTGGAAAAGAGAATACTAGTATTAAAGATACGACAGAAGTAATACAGACAGCAGATTCCACACGTGATAAAATAAAAAAAGAAATAAAAAATCTCATTAATACACAACAACTTATCGAGGAAGATCTGAAAGGATTAGGAGTTGATCAGCAATTGTAGTAATGACAAGGAAAGGGATACAGTAACAGTATGAAAGTTGTAATTCAAAGAGTAAATCATGCTGCGGTAGCAGTAGACGGTAAGACAATTGGTAAGATTGGTAAGGGATTATTGGTTTTTCTTGGCGTAGGCAATGAAGATACTAAGGAAATCTGCGATAGATTTGTAGATAAGATTAGTAAGATGCGTATCTTTGAAGATGAAAATGGCAAAACAAATCTAGCCATTAACGATGTTAATGGTGAAATATTAGTAATCTCTCAATTTACTTTATATGCGGATTGTAAAAAAGGAAATAGACCAAGCTTTGTGAATGCTGGTAAACCTGATTTGGCAAATGATTTATATGAATATTGTGTTGAGCAATTTAAGAAAGTAATATCGGTAGTAGAAACAGGTGAATTCGGTGCAGATATGAAAGTTAGTTTGGAAAATGACGGACCATTTACTATCATATTAGATGATAGTATGATTAAGTAACATTTGTAACAAAATTATTTTGGCAGTGTAGATTATTGTTGCATATAGATATGCACTTGATAATCTACACTGTTTTTATGTAGTTCTACTAATGGAAAAATGGTGTTAGCGGGAAAATAATAGTAAATTTATACTAAAAAAGGAGAAGTCATTGACTAAATTAAGTATAAGTGCTATATTAAAATTAATAAGACAAAAAAAGTAATTAAGTAATATAATGCTAAAAATACTTCAAAACATTTGATAACTAGTAGACAGGCTTGAAATTATGTAAAAAGACATAGGCCTGTTTTCTTATGCAAGCAATACTTTAACATGGTAATTTTATAAAGTGATAAAGTTAGGGTTTCTATACTTCTTTATTCGTGTAGAGAAGTAATGAAATAAATAAAGTACATTTATTAGAGAGGGTACTGGGGATGGATACATAACTGCCAAATTAAAATCCAGTTGTGTAAATTAGAAATGTAGAAGGGAGGATAGAAGAATTCTTACTAATAAGAGTACATAAAAAACTATAATAGTATTAGGAGGTTTAAGTATGAGAAGGGGCTTATCTTTATTGATGTCAGCCGTCATGGTCGTTTCATTAGTATTCCCTGGGAGTGTGAAAGTAAAAGCAGATAGTAGTTCAAATGGGATAACGAGTGATTCAGCAATTGTATCAAATGAGGTTTATAAGATTACCGCAAAGCATAGTGGAAAAGCACTTGATGTAGAGGGTGCTTATACGAATGATGGTGCCAATGTGCAGCAATGGACAGATAATGGCAACAAACAACAGCAGTGGAAAGTTGTGTCCGTAGGAGATGGATATTACAAATTAATAGCAGCACATAGTGGAAAAGCACTTGATGTAGCTGCCTGGGGTACGAATGACGGCACCAATGTTCAGCAATGGACAGATAATAGTCAGGCTAATCAACAATGGAAGATTGTAAGTACTGGTGATGGGTATTACAAACTTATATCAAGACATAGTGGGAAAGCATTAGATGTCGCAGGTGGATACACTAATGATGGCGCTAATGTTCAGATTTGGACAGACAATGGAAACGATCAGCAAAAATGGAAGTTTACCAAAGTTACAAGTTCTGCAGATACGGAAGCTCCTTCTACTCCAGCAGGTCTTAGCGTGTCTTCTACCACAAAGAATACAGTAACTATAACTTGGAATGCATCAACGGATAATGTAGGAGTAGCAGGGTATGATATCTATGTTGGTGACTCAGTAGTAGGTACTGCTACAAGCACAAGTTATACAGTTACTGGATTAAGTGCAGGTACTACATACAGCCTTTATGTACAGGCAAAAGATGCCGCTGGCAACAAATCAGAAAAGAAAGGCATTACAGTTAAAACTAGCGACGAACAAACGGGTCGTGAAGGATTTTATATTGAAGGAACAACCCTTTACGATGCTTATGGCAATCCTTTTGTAATGAGAGGAATTAATCATGCATACATATGGTATCAAGGGCAGGAAAGTATCGCAATACCAGCTATTGCAAAAACAGGTGCAAACTGTATTAGACTCGTACTTGCTGATGGTCAAAAATGGACAAAGACTTCTTTAGCTGAATTACAAAGTCTAATTAAGTTATGCGAAGATAATAAATTGGTTGTTATTGTAGAAGTACATGATGCTCTAGGTTCAGATAGTATTGCAGATTTAGAAAAGGCAGCGCAATACTGGATTGAAATGAAGAATGCATTAATTGGACATGAAAAAACAGTTATCCTTAACATTGCCAATGAATGGGGTGGCAGATGGGACGGAGCAAACTGGAAGAATGGATATACTACGGTTATACCAACGATTAGAAATGCTGGAATTAAGAATACCATAATGGTTGACTGTGCTGGATGGGGTCAATATCCAAAATCCATCTTTGAGTATGGTAAGGAAGTAGCACAATCAGATACACTTAAGAATACAATGTTCTCAATCCATATGTATGAATATGCAGGTGGTTCAGCAGATGTTGTTAAGAGTAATATCAACGATGCCTTAAACATTGGATATCCAGTTTGTATTGGAGAATTTGGAATTAAGCATACAAAAGGTGATGTTGATGAACAGACTATTATGAGCTATTGTACAGAAAAATCTGTTGGATACTTAGGATGGTCATGGAAGGGTAATGATAATAGTCTTAGCTATCTTGATATGGCTTCTGACTGGGCTGGCAATACATTGACAGAACAAGGCCAAGCTATTATTAATGGACAATATGGAATTAAGGCAACATCAAAAGTATGTAGCGTATTTGAGAAAATAACAAAGGATGAAATTGCTCCAACAGTACCAAGTAACGTATCAGGAAAAGCAATTAGCTATAACTCTGTAGAGCTAAGCTGGAGTGTGTCAACAGATAACGTTGGGGTAACTGGATATAATATTTATCAGGATGGAGTACTAGTTGATATTAGCCAATCAAGTAGCTATACAGTGAAATATTTAAAAGCGAATAAAGAATATACGTTTTCAGTTAGTGCAATAGATGCGGCTGGTAATGAATCGGCTAAAAGCAGTACAGTTACTGTTAAGACTCTGGACAGCAATGATAAAGAAGCACCTACTGCACCTACAAATCTAAAAGGTACGGCATCTGTAACAACTGCAAATCTATCATGGAGTGCATCTACTGATAATGTTGGTGTAGAAGGTTATATTGTTTATAAGGATGGTGTTAAAGTAAGTATTTCTACCGGAACAAGCTATACTGTAACTGGATTGTTACAAAACACAGAATATACGTTTACTGTTACTGCTTTTGATGATGCAGGAAATGAATCTGTTGTAAGTAATAAGCTTGTTTTGGAAACTGGAAGTGGAAGTGAGTTTCCAGCAATCGAGCCAGGATTGATTGATGATTATGAAGATTGGTATGTAGGTATTAATGGAGGCGATAAACCAGCAACATCTACAGCAAAAATTACAAAACTTGAAACAGGTGGATTGAATATGACATTCGATCTTACGGTTGAGAACTATCCTTGCTTCCAAGTAGATCCAGCAACAACAATAGATTTGAGTGCGTATACAAACATGAATATTGTTGTAACAAATCCGAATGCGAAAGAGATTCAATTCCAAACAATTATAAAAGACGGTGACTGGAAATGGGTGGAACCAGCACAATATGTTAAGATTCCAGCCAAAACTACAATGATGATTTCAGTTCCTTTAGCTTCTATGACTTCGAAGACAGCAAACAGAATTAGTTTTCGAGTACAAAGCGGTGGTGGCGGATTTGCCGGTAGCATTCAGATACATGCGGTTGATTTTGATTTAGCTGATGGAACCTATGCAACTACAATTGCAGAAATGAATAGACCAAAAACTGCTAGCTACTATACTTGGAATTATACAGATTCTGCATTTACCAAAACAGTAAAAAGTGGTTTAGATGGCGAGACATTATATGCAGATTTTGCAGATGTAACAGTTACAAACAATGCAGGTATTTCTACAGAAACTCAGCCAGGTTTAGGAACGGGTCAAGATTGGTCTCAATATTCTAGCCTTTCTTGTACATTAACGAATAAAGGAACGAAAGCTATCCATGTGTCATTAGTTTTACGTACTGGCGGTGGTTGGACATGGCAAGAAACTGGCGGACAAACAGAAACTGATAAAACAGTAGAAAGAATAATTGAACCAGGTGAATCGGTTGATGTAATATATGATTTTAATGAACCAATTTGGAAATCAGCTCTTACTGAATGGGTAAATAGTGGTATGTTACAAACCTCTACCGATGTAAAAGGAGTTCAGTTTAAAATCTATTCGGATACAGATCAGAATCCATTTAGTGGAAGATTAGAAATTACAAATTTCAGTCTTAACTTTTAATTAGCAAGGAAAACTGGAATGTATTTCTGTAATATAGGTATTAAATAGTTTATGTAGGAAATTCATTTAACAGTGTAGATTATGGTTGCATATCGTTATGCACGTAATAATCTACACTGTTGTTATGTAGATGTATAATAGTTAGTATATATTCATGGGCAAATCAGCCAATAAAATCTCAGCAATTTAGATAATAAAACTTACGAAAATAATTAATTTGTAAAACGAATATGAATAATCATACAGAAAAATTATAAGAAAATAAAAAAGTAACAAAATAATATTGACAAAATTGAATAATATACTTATTATATTTTTGTATATCATATATAAATTATAGGGAATGTAGAGAATATCCATATAACTCATTATGGTTGGATTTAGAGATGATTAGCAAGGAAAGGTGAATGTATGGAACCAATTATTCGAATTAAGAATGTGTCAAAAACATTTGAAAATAAATCTGGTCAAGTGAAGGCATTACATAACATATCTATAGATATTGAAAAAGGAGATATCTTTGGAATGATCGGTATGTCAGGTGCAGGTAAAAGTACCTTAGTTCGTTGTATTAATTTCCTTGAGAGACCAACAGAGGGAACTGTTATAATAGATGGCAAAGACTTAGGGAAAATATCAAACAAAGATTTACGTAGGGCTAGAATGGAGATTTCAATGATCTTCCAACATTTTAATCTACTTATGCAAAGAACTGTTATTGATAATATATGTTTTCCGTTAGAGATTGCTGGAGTTAAGAAAAAAGAAGCAAAAGAAAGAGCAAGAGAATTACTTAAGATTGTAGGATTAGAGAATAAGGAAAATTCATATCCAGCTCAATTATCTGGTGGACAAAAACAAAGAGTTGCAATAGCAAGAGCAATTGCCAATAATCCTAAGATTCTATTATGTGATGAGGCTACAAGTGCTCTTGATCCAGAGACAACGAATTCAATACTTAATTTATTAAAGGATATTAATAAACGATTTGGAATCACAATTGTTGTGATTACTCACGAGATGAAGGTTATTCAAGAGATATGTAATAAAGTAGCAATCCTAAGCAGCGGTAATCTTGCAGAGACTGGCTATGTAAAAGATATCTTCTCGGAACCTAAAACAGAAGAAGCAAAGAGACTTGTATATCAAGGAACTTCAATAACTTCTTTAATGGGAGGAAAGAGATTTGTAAGAATCGTATTTGGTGAACAATCTGCCTTTGAACCGGTAATTGGTAACATGATTCTTTCTTTTAATACACCAATTAATATTATGGCAGCAGATACTCGTAATATCGGTGGTAAAGCACTAGGAGAGATGATTCTACAACTTCCAGAAGATGAAGCAGTTGCTGGACAGATGATAAATTATCTGCGAAATAGAAAGCTAGTAGTTGAGGAGGTGGACCTTAATGTTTGATCAAGGAATAATGGATATGTTAAAGACGGGTTTGTTTCAAACTCTCTACATGGTAATAGTATCTACTGGTGTTGGATATCTACTTGGCTTACCAATGGGCATTGTATTAGCGATTACCGATAAAGATGGAATTAAACCAAATGTAATCATCTATAAGATACTTGATGTTATCTCTAATATTGTACGAAGTGTACCATTCATCATAACTGTAGTTTTATTAATACCATTTACAAGATTTTTAGTTGGCAAGAGTTATGGTCCTAGTGCGACAATTGTCCCTTTGGTTATCGCAGCTACGCCATTCATTGGACGAATGGTGGAATCTTCACTAAAGGAAGTTGACCATGGAGTGATCGAGGCAGCGCAAAGTATGGGTGCTTCAACATGGACGATTATCCGTAAAGTTTTATTAGTAGAAGCAAGAACTCCTTTAATTGTCGGAGCTACTATCGCAATCGGAACAATCCTTGGATATACTGCAATGGCAGGTTTTGTAGGTGGTGGCGGATTAGGAGATATTGCAATTCGCTATGGTTACTATCGATATGAAACAGATATTATGATTGTAACCGTTGTAATCCTTGTAGTATTAATACAGTTGTTTCAAGGTTTGGGTATGTTCTTATCAAAGCGCTTAGATAAGAGAAGTACGAAGTAAAGCGTTTAGTTATATATATAAAAGGAGGAGTAATAGTATGAAGAAAAACATATTAAAAGCGGTAGTTATCGGAACTTTATTGGTAGCATCTTTAACTGGTTGCAAGAAGGAAGAGAAAGCTTCAGAAGATAAAGTAATTACAGTAGCAGCATCAGCAACGCCACACGCTGAGATTCTTGAACAAGCGAAAACAATCTTAGCAAAAGACGGATGGGAATTAAAAGTTACGGAATTTAGTGATTATGTACAGCCAAACTCAGTTGTAGAGAGTGGAGAGTTTGATGCGAATTATTTCCAACACATTCCTTATTTAGAGCAATTTAATAAGGATCAAAAAACTCACTTAGTAAATGCAGGTGGTATCCACTATGAACCATTCGGTATTTACCCAGGTACAAAGAAAGATTTATCAGAACTTGTAAAAGGTGATGTTATCGCTGTTCCTAATGATACAACAAATGAAGCAAGAGCGTTATTATTATTACAAGACAACGGGATTATCACATTAAAAGATGGTGTAGGTCTTGAAGCAACTGTTAAGGATATCGTTGATAACCCATATGAAATCAAATTTCAAGAGTTAGAGGGAGCTCAAGTTTCAAGAGTAGTTTCGGAAGTAGCATTCGTTGTATTAAATGGTAACTATGCATTAGAAGCTGGTTTCTCTGTAGCAAAAGATGCAGTTGCTTATGAAGCATCTGATTCAGAAGCAGCTAAAACTTATGTTAATGTTATTGCTGTAAAAGAAGGTAATGAAGACAACGAAGGCATCAAGAAATTAGTTGAAGTCTTAAAATCAGATGAAATCAAGAAATTTATCGAAGAAACTTATGATGGTGCGGTAATACCTTTTGAAGATTAATTAATCATTAATAGAAGAAAAGCTCGTGAAGGCTTGAAATAGTAAACCTTTCACGAGTTTTTTCTGTTTATTAATGATTCTATTCATGTATAAATTGATAAAAAGAGTAGAAATCGCATATCCTAATAGAATTCCAAATAAGAAGATTATCGATCATAAGAGGTCGAAATATAGAGGGGTATGGGATTGGGCTAGTTATTGTTATCAAAGAAAATATTAACATTAATATTTCCGTTGAAATTAAAAGTGAAATGTACTATAGTAGTTAAATACAACTTATTAAGAGAAAACAGAGTTATTAGGGAGAAGTATTATCAAATGAGTATTAAAAATGAACCGTATATTTTAGTTTTTGGTGTTTCCGTTTATGATATTATTGGATTTACCTATCAAAATTACAAACCGCAGGATTCTAATCCTGGAAATGTTAGAGTTTCTTTTGGTGGAGTATCCCGTAATATTGCGGAGAATATGGCAAGATTACATGTGAATACGAAATTCATATCTATTATTGGAGATGATGAAAAAGGAAGAAGTATTCTTAAAGCAGCAGAGAAATTTAATTTGGATATGAATGACTCATTAATTGTTGAGGGAGAATCAACACCAACCTATATGGCAATTCTTAATGAACATGGTGAAATGGAATCTGCTATTGTGGACATGAAAATTACAGATAAGGTAAGTGCGGAATTTATTGATAGTAAGGCAGATATTATAAAGAATGCAGAATATATGGTTCTGGATACAGACAATCCGGTAATACTTGAGTATATATTAACAGCATATAAAGGCGAGACAAAATTTATATTAGATCCCGTTTCTGCATCAAAGGTAGCAAGAATTAAGAACCTAATACCATACTTCCATACAATTAAGCCAAATAGATTAGAAGCGGAAGTGCTTTGTGGATTTGAACTAAAGAGCACAGAAGATGTAAGAAAAGCAGGAGCATATTTTAGAAGTCTCGGTGTCCAGAATGTGTTCATTAGTCTGGACGCTGATGGGATCTATTACAATAATAGTGAAAGCGAAGGTCTTATCAAAGCAAAACAGGTTCCTGTTGTAAATGTTACTGGAGCAGGGGATTCCTGTGTGGCAGGTTTAGGTTACGGATTCATGCATGGCTTATCTATTGCTGAAACCGTTAAATATGCAATTGCAATGTCAGCCATTACAATTTCTCATGCAGAGACTATTCACCCAGATATGGGACAGGCAATTGTGGAGCAATATCTACAACGTATGGAATGGACAGAAGTAAGTTTTTAGTACAAGAGAATAACGAAACTATTTAAGTAAAGTGAGTTACAATAGTTAAGACCAAAGAAGATAAACTGGTTTTGACTGTTGTAACTTTTTGGTTTATAGCAATGCAATTATAGGGAGTTATTCTTAAATAAATCTTTACATGTTATTATGTTTATTTTACAATAGAAAATGTAATAATTTTGCAGAATTATACAAGGCTTAGTATCAAACAAATTTAAAATCTATAGAGGTAACTCTTATTT
>NZ_CBDLAM010000060.1:19973-20837 GCF_965301125.1 Anaerosporobacter sp.
CTAAACAAAAATTAATCTTTATGCAATGCAATATCATTAGTAGGAAGGGGACAAATAATTGAAAGAAGTAGCATTAGTTTATGAAGATTGTATAAAAATATCCAATTATGGTCGGTTTATAAGATTTTTATCAAGTATAACAGATAAAGTAACTTATTTGATTGTTTTAAGTAACTATACTCATATACAAGATGAATACGACCAGATTATTTCTGACTTAGAGAAAGAATATAAATTAGAAAATTCTCAGAGAAGATTAAGGTTTGAACAAGATTTAGAGTTTCGAAAGTCTTTATTAGATATGTATCGTACAGAAGAAGAGGTTTTGTCATACTTTGATCGATATGAATTATATGATTCTGCTGATTTTGAAGCAGTAAAACAGAAAATACAATACTATATAACTAATAGTGAAGTACCATTTCCTGACACAAATATTAGAAACAAAACTAATTTACCCCAAATATCATTTTTGGATAGCAAGTTTACCATGTATTCAGACTGTTATGTCGGAGGATTATATAAAATATATAATTTAAAAATGGACGAAAGTATGATTAATTATTTACTTTATGAAGGAGATCTTACGAAAGTGGCATCTTTTAGAAATGTTGAATGGATTGAAGATCCAAGCTTTTATAAAAATAATAGATTAGTATGTTCAGTATGTTCTCATGAATATATCATTACTCTATCTTTGGAAGATAAAGACTATAAAGAATTTAAGACATTAGGAATAAGAGAATGGTAATGTATACAAAAACTTGCATCGTTGTTGCAAGTAATTATGAAGATGATGTCTGGAAAATCCGTCGAAATATTTCAAATTTATAGTGAAAATATTAACAGAATATTGTATAATGT
>NZ_CBDLAM010000061.1:0-20682 GCF_965301125.1 Anaerosporobacter sp.
TTACGTACTATGACACGAAACACGCTACACATCTAAGTACTTCTAAGTGTGTACATTACAGATATTCAAAGGATACGGAAACGCCTTCGATTCGGCATCCTGCCTCAGCTCAGTCTTGCTCGGCATCCTTGCCTCGCATTCCTGGGGTATTTAGTACACACTAAGAAGTACTATAGATGTTTCGCTATCGTTTCTTAGTCATAGTACGTAAGCTAGGAAGCAATGATAGGTGACTAAGAGTTTTGCTGATTTACTTTGCTGATACACAAATGCGAGCAAGTAGTCGAATAGATAATTAGTTCAGAGTGGCAATTTGGCGACCTAATTTAGTATCTATTATAGAAAGAAGGAATTCACATGATTTCAATAATTATAGTAGCTTTAATTCTATTATATGCTGCATTCGTAATACGAAAGAAAGTCAAGGATATAAAAGCAGGTAAATTCTGCAATTGCGGCTGTTCCGAATGTCCTTCTAGTAATAAGTGTCATAGTAATAAAACAAAATAGATGCAAATACAGGTATAATATCGAGTGTATTCTACCTGTATTTCTATAAAAAAATGTTATTTTTGAAAGAACTCTTTTAAAATATAAAAATATTTAGTATAATATAAGTATTTAGCACGATATAAAAAGTAAAATTCTATCGTTAAGTAGAATATACATAGTAATAGGCAAGCACTTTTGCTAAGGAGGTTTTATCAAATGGATAAAAATCTTAAGTTATTGGAACAATTAAGACAAGCAGAAGTTATGTTAGAGAATGAAAAAGGGCTTAATCTACGTCAAAAGCAAGAACTTAGAGAGCATCAAAACCTAAGTCCCTTTGCTTCTTTTAGTGATGAGTCCCTTGGTAGGGATATTTATGAAGAACCTTGCGACCTAAGAACTGTATATCAAAGAGATCGCGATCGTATTTTACATTGTAAAGCATTCCGTAGATTAAAACACAAAACACAAGTTTTCCTCGAACCTGAAGGGGATCATTATCGAACACGTCTGACGCATACCCTTGAAGTGGCACAGAATGCTCGTACCATAGCAAGAGCGCTACGTTTGAATGAAGATCTAACAGAGGCGATAGCTTTGGGGCATGACCTTGGACATACTCCATTTGGACATGCTGGGGAAAGAGCCCTAAACGAAGCCTGTAAAGGTGGATTTGAACATCATATTCAAAGTATTCGTGTGGTTGAACTGCTTGAAAAACATGGTGAAGGATTAAACCTATCTAGAGAAGTTAGAGATGGAATACGTAATCATCAAACTAGTGGAAAACCATCTACCTTAGAAGGTAAGATTGTACGATTATCGGATAAGATTGCTTATATCAATCACGATATCGATGATGCGATTCGCGGAATGATAATCAAGGAAGAAGAAATACCGAGTATCTATACGGATATCTTAGGACATAGTCCAAGAGAACGTCTGAATACACTTATCCATGATATCGTAATTAACAGTGAAGGTAAGAATGATATTGTAATGTCTCCAGAAGTTGAGGAGGCAATGTTATCTTTAAGAAAATATATGTTTCGTAGTGTATATACGAATAAAGTGGCAAAGAGCCAAGAAAAAAAGGCAGAAAACTTATTAAAACAATTATTTGAATACTATATTACACATATTAATGAGTTACCAGATGAGTATTTAGAAATGATGGAGAAAACTCATGAATCAGAAGAACAAGTTGTCTGCGACTACATAGCGGGAATGACGGATCGTTATGCAATTAGTAAATTTAAAGAGTTAATGATCCCACATTCATGGGGAATTTATTAGCTTAGAAAGGAAAGGCAATCTGATGTATTACCCAGAGGATTTAGTTGAAGAGATAAGACAAAGAAATGACATAGTAGACGTTATTTCAGAGCACGTAAAATTAAAACGTACAGGAAATAATCATATGGGCTTATGTCCGTTTCATAATGAAAAATCCCCTTCCTTTAGTGTTAGTGGACAAAAGCAGATGTACCATTGTTTTGGTTGTGGAGTAGGAGGAAATGTTTTTACATTCGTAATGGAATACGAAAACTACTCCTTTGTTGAAGCTCTTAAGTATCTGGCTGAAAGAGTGAACATAACATTACCAGAACAAGAATATAGCCCAGAAGCAAAGAAAAAGGCAGATTTGAAAGGGCAGTTGTTAGAGATTAACCGACAAGCAGCCAAGTACTTTTTCTATCAGTTAAAATCAAAACGAGGTACAACTGCATATGAGTATTTAACAAACCGTAAGCTCAGTGACGAAACAATTAATAAGTTTGGTCTTGGGTATTCCAATAAATACAGCAATGACTTATATCAATATCTAAAACAGTTAGGATATAGTGATGAAATTCTTAAACAATCAGGATTAGTAACGATTGATGAAACAAAAGGTGCCTATGATAAGTTTTGGAACCGAGTTATGTACCCGATTATGGATGTGAACAATCGAGTTATCGGATTCGGTGGTCGTGTACTGGGAGAGGGTGAACCGAAATATTTGAATTCACCCGAAACATTATTGTTTGATAAGAGTAGGAATTTATATGGTTTGAATGTAGCTAGAACATCTAGAAAGCATAATATGCTTATATGTGAAGGTTATATGGATGTTATCGCATTACATCAAGCAGGGTTTACAAATGCAGTTGCATCATTAGGTACTGCATTCACAGGTTTGCAAGCAAATCTGTTGAAACGATATACTGGTGAAGTGTTAATAACATATGATAGTGATGGCGCGGGTACGAAAGCAGCACTTAGAGCAATTCCAATATTAAAGGAAGCGGGGCTTAGTACAAAGGTCATTAACATGAAACCTTATAAGGACCCTGATGAGTTTATTAAAGCGCTGGGGGCTGAAGAGTTCCAAAAGAGAATAGATGAGGCACAGAATAGTTTCTATTTTGAAATTGATGTACTTCAAAGAGACTATGATTTGAACGATCCAGAGCAGAAAACAAAGTTTTTTAATGAGGTTGCCAAGAAGCTATTAGTATTCACAGAAGAAATTGAAAGAAATAATTATATTGAGGCAATGGATCGTAAGTATCATGTAGGATTTGATAATCTTCGAAAATTAGTGAATCACTATGGTGCTACCATGGTTCCTTCACAAGCAGTCGTTAAGAAAGTTCAGGAAAGAAGTAATAAGAGAGTTACAGCAGAAGATAGCATGAGACAAGCAAGTAAATTATTATTGACCTGGATGATAGAGGATACACGATTATTCCAGAAATTAAATGGAGTGATTAGTGAGAAGGACTTTGACGGTGAATTATATCAAGCAGTTGCTGGAATGTTGTTTGGACAATATAAAGAAATAGGGCAAGTTATACCAGCAAAGATTATTAATCAGTTTGAGAGTAAAGAAGAACAAAGTGAAGTAGCTTCCTTGTTTAGTACTTCGTTTCAAGAAGAGATGAGTATGTTAGAGAAAGAAAAAGCACTTAATGATTTGGTTTACCGTATTAAAAAATATAGCCTGGATATAAGAAGTAGAAATGTTACAGATATTGAGCAAATGCAAAGTTTAATAAAGGAACAGGCAGATTTACAAAAATTGCATATTTCTCTTATTGATGGTTAGAATATTAACAGATTAGGAAGAGGTGGACTACGATGGACGAAAATGTGGCAAAGTTTGCGGAGAAATTAAAAGAACTCCTTGAATTTGCAAAATCCAAGAAAAATGTTCTTGAATATCAGGAAATTAATGATTTCTTTGTTGACATGGATATTGATGAAGAAAAGATTGAAAAAATCTATTCTTATCTTGAAAAAAATGGGGTTGATGTATTACGAATTACTTCTAAAGAGGAAGAAGAAGATATTGTTCCTGAGGAGATTCTTCTAGAAGAAGGAGAAGAAATTGAAGATATAGAAAATATAGATCTCTCTGTACCAGAAGGCATTAGTGTTGAAGATCCTGTTCGTATGTATCTTAAGGAGATTGGTAAAGTCCCACTACTTAATGCAGATGAAGAGATACAGCTAGCTAAAAGGATGGAAGAAGGAGATGAGATGGCTAAGAAACGTCTTGCAGAAGCAAATCTCCGTCTTGTAGTTAGTATAGCAAAACGTTATGTAGGAAGAGGGATGCAATTTCTAGACCTAATTCAAGAAGGTAATCTTGGACTTATCAAAGCAGTTGAAAAATTCGATTACACGAAAGGATATAAGTTCAGTACCTATGCAACTTGGTGGATTCGCCAAGCCATAACAAGAGCAATTGCTGATCAAGCTAGAACCATTCGTATCCCAGTTCATATGGTTGAGACAATCAATAAGTTAATTCGCGTACAACGTCAATTACTTCAAGAATTAGGTAGAGAGCCACAACCAGAAGAGATAGCTAAGGTTATGAAGTTACCTGTAGAGAGGGTTCGAGAAATACAAAAGATTTCTCAAGAGCCAGTATCTCTAGAAACACCAATAGGTGAAGAAGAGGATAGCCATCTAGGTGACTTTATTCAAGATGATAATGTACCAGTACCTGCTGAAGCAGCAGCATTTACTTTGTTAAAAGAACAATTAGTAGAGGTACTTAGTACTTTAACTGAGAGGGAGCAAAAGGTATTACGCTTACGTTTTGGGTTGGATGATGGAAGAGCTAGAACGCTTGAAGAGGTTGGTAAAGAATTTAATGTAACAAGAGAAAGAATTAGACAAATAGAAGCAAAAGCTTTACGAAAGCTTCGTCATCCAAGTAGAAGTAGAAAACTAAAGGATTATTTAGAATAAATACACAAGAAATACAAAGCCTAAGTAGAATTTAATAATTCATCCTAGGCTTTTTTAGATGAAATATTACAAGTGAGAATATAAGAAAAATGTATATGTTTGACGTATTAATCAAACATTTACTTATTGAAAACTGAAATTTAGAAAAATGCACATATATAAACAAAAAATATAATGAATAGATTACAAATTATTATGAAATTTATGGAACTTTTTCCAACAATGTGCTATAATATATTAACAGAAGAGGTACGAAATGCAAATATCAAAAAGACTTGGTGCAGCAGTTGCACTTGTAACTAAGAATAATCGTGTAGCAGATATAGGATGTGATCATGCATATACATCTATATATCTTGTGGAAAATAGAATTGCTCCAAAAATAATTGCTTGCGATATTAATAAAGGGCCATTAGAACGAGCAAAAGAGAACATTGCTCGTTTCGGATATAGTTCTATAATTGAGACAAGGTTGTCAGATGGTGCAAAGAACATAGAGCCTGGTGAAGTTGATACATTACTCGTATCAGGAATGGGTGGAGGATTAGTTGTTAAAATTTTATCGGATAGTAAGGAAGTAGTTGAATCATGTTCGGAATTAATATTACAGCCACAATCTGAAATCTTTTTAGTTAGGAAATATCTCCATAAGATTGGATATCAAATTACAGATGAGAATATGATTATTGATGACGGAAAATATTACGTGGTGATGCGTGCTACAAAGGAGGATTACCAACAAAGGTATACGAAAGAAGTTTGCTATCAATATGGAGCCAAATTACTAGAGAATAAGAATGAAATCCTATATCAGTTTCTTATGAAGGAAAAGGCAACATATGAAAGTATACAAAACAAATTACTTACGATGCAAACAGAGCATTCAAAGAAGAGAGAAGAAGAAGTGAAACAACAGTTAGAATATATAGAAGAAGGATTACAGTATTATGAAATGTAGAGATTTAATGAAGAAACTAGAGACAATTGCGCCAATTCATTATGCAGAAAATTGGGACAATGTAGGTTTAATAGTGGGTGACGAAGAGCAAGAAATACACAAAATTCTTATTGCACTTGACCCATCAACAGATGTAATTGAACAAGCTATTAATCAAAAATGTGATATGATTATTACCCATCATCCGCTGATTTTTTCGCCAATGAAGAAGATTACGAATCGCGATTTTATAGGGAAACGAATTCTAAGTATGATGAATCACTCCATAGCTTATTATGCGATGCATACTAACATGGATATAGCAATAATGGCAGAAGAATCAGCTGCAATGATAGGTCTTAACGATACAATTGCATTAGAACCTGCCGTGGCGGGGGATGATAAAATTGGAATTGGTCGTTTTGGTGGCTTAGGAAAGACTATGACTTTACTTGAATTAGCAAATAAAGTGAAAGAGCAGTTTAAACTCGATGATGTTCGAGTTGTTGGAGACTTATCCAATGAAATCAATAAGGTTGCAATTTCAACAGGTTCAGGGGAAGATTTTATAGAGAATGCCATACAGATGGGAGCAGATGTACTTATTACAGGGGATATAAGACATCATAAGGCTCTTGATGCGCTTGAAAGAAATCTTAGTATTATTGATGCAGGACATTATGGAACAGAGCGCTTTATGGTAGAATGGCTAGCTTCTCATCTTGAAGTTAGTGAAGTTACCGTTCTAATGGCAAAGGAAGAATCACCATTTAAAATTATCTAGAGGAGAGCGTCTATGAGTGTTAATGTAGTAGTTAATGGAGAGACAAGAGTTTACGAAGAAAATACTAGTTTGCTTGAGATTAGTAAAGATTATCAAAAAGATTATAAAGATGATATCATTCTTGCATTCGTTGATAATAAACTTAGAGAGTTATTCAAACCTGTTACCAAAGACTGTACAGTAAGATTTTTAACTACGAAAGATCCAGCTGGTCATAAGACATACATGAGAGGGATGACACTAGTTCTTTTAAAAGCTATACATGATGAAATAGGTCATGAAAACGTTGAAAAAGTACTAGTAGAGTATGCAATTGGACCAGGTTATTACTGTGAGATTCAATCAGATGCTGTTATGGATGAAGCATTAATTGAGCGAATTGAAACACGTATGAGAAAAATAGTGGAAGATGATATACCATTCCAAAAGAGAAGTATCAATACCGATGAAGCAATTGAATTATTTGGGAATTACCGTATGTACGATAAGGAAAAATTATTCCGTTATCGTCGAGTTTCTAAGGCAAATATCTATAAACTTGGAGGTTTTGAAGATTACTTCTATGGTTATATGCCTCCAACGACGGGTATTTTAAAATACTTCAAACTTTATAAGTTTGATGATGGATTAGTTATGCAATTACCAGATGGAGATACAAGAGTTGTACCACCATTTGCGCCAACTCAGAAATTATTCCAAGTATTAAAAGAATCCAATAGCTGGGGTAAGACAATGGGAATTGAAACTGTTGGTGCTTTGAATGATGTAATCTGCAAAGGCGGAATTAATGATTTAGTTCTTGTACAAGAGGCACTTCAGGAAAAGAAAATTGGTGAAATAGCAGAGAAGATTATAGCAAATGGAACGAATAAGTTTATTATGATTTCTGGTCCATCTTCATCAGGAAAAACAACCTTCTCTCATAGACTATCAATTGAATTGCGTACACATGGATTTAACCCATTACCAATCGCGCTTGATAATTATTTTGTGGATCGGGATCATACACCGCTAGATGCAGAAGGTAATCCTAATTTTGAATGTTTAGAAGCATTAGATATTGAGCAGTTTAACAAAGACATGATGGGGTTATTAAACGGAGAATGTGTTGAATTACCTACATTTAATTTCAAGACAGGTAAGCGTGAATACAAAGGAAACTATCAACAGCTAGGAAAAGACGATATACTTGTTATTGAAGGAATTCACGGATTAAATGATAAATAGTCTTATTCTCTTCCAAAGGAAAGTAAATTTAAGATCTATATAAGTGCGTTAACGCAGTTAAATATCGATGAACATAATCGTATTCCAACAACGGATGGTAGATTGATCCGTAGAATGGTAAGAGATGCAAGAACAAGAGGAATTTCTGCTAAAGATACAATAGCTATGTGGCCATCTGTTCGTAGAGGAGAAGAAGAGAATATCTTCCCATTCCAAGAAGAAGCGGATATCATGTTTAATTCTGCATCAATCTATGAACTAGCAGTACTTAAATTATATGCTGAACCAATTCTGTTTGGAATCGATCGAGAATGCCCAGAATATGTAGAAGCGAAGAGACTATTGAAATTCTTAGATTATTTCATTGGAGTGAGTCCAGAAGAAATCCCACGTAATTCAATTATAAGAGAATTTATTGGGGGAAGTTACTTTAAAGTTGATTAAGAAAAAAGTAACTGTTCAAGCAAATAGGTTGAGCAGTTACTTTATATAAACATATAGAAAAATTCTTATTATTCATGTGAGCAGCACTATAAGCCGAGTTCTGTATTAGATGATTATCTATCTAGTCTCATTGTTGCCAATAAGATCAAGCGACCAACCCGAAAGCACGGCGGGCAACCGTATCGCTCTCCATTCGGTCTTGCTTCGAGTGGGGTTTACATAGCCATCCTTGTTACCAAGGATGCGGTAGTCTCTTACTCTACCTTTCCATCCTTACCAAACGAATTTGGCGGTATATTTCTGTTGCACTAGCCTTGGAGTCACCTCCACCGGACGTTATCCGGCACCCTGCCCTATGAAGCCCGGACTTTCCTCACCTAAGACCTTTCGGTACTAATAGGCGCAATCATCTGTGCTACTCACGAAAATATATTCTATCATGAATATTACTAATTGTAAATCTAAAATCAAAATTAATTCAAAAAAATAGCGATAAAGATAATTAAAAAGACTTGTACTAAATTTCATACAGTAAAAGTGTAAATTATTAACATTTTATTAATAAGTTGTACATATATATAAATGCGTAGGTAAATCTTAAGAAATCATTTAGGACAAAGGAGGAGAAATTATGAACTTATTACAAACGCCTTTAACATTGTTAGAAATTGAACACTTACTTGAGAAGGAGCTTATGGACGAAAAGAAAGGTCTTAGAATTGTTAGTGATTTAAACCTTACTTACGAGGAATATTGTTTCCTATCGCTGAAAGCAAAGGGACTTCAGCGGTATGATAGTGATCTGATTATGCTTGAGAAATATAGAGCAGTTATATTAGTCTCGTGGGTATTTTCTCTGCGGTATGGTAATATGGAAAAAGTTAATTATAGTAAAATGTGCAACAAGATTAATAATTTACAACAACATATCATGAGAAAGACAATTAACCTAATTGCTGAAACGTTTGATGAGAATGGAATCAATACATATGGCAAGGATATCTATACTTTAGAGGGATTATTTTCATTGATAGGAATTCATGCTGGTATACCAGAGAAGTTACATAATAAATTATTTGGTTTATTAGATGAATCGTTGAAATATCAAGATATGACTGTTTTTGAGGAAAAATTCAAGTCAGATTTAGAGCCAAGAATGACTGAAATCTTTGAATATATGGATGAGGAGACAGTAGGTAAAATCATTCATGAAACAAGGGATATATTCATTGACTGTAGAGTGAACAACTTGGCATTAGAAGAGTTGATGGAGAAATATACTTCTGCATCTAAGAAAATACTAGAAAATTGTGTTCATTGGTGTGAAGAAATGAAATATTATCAAGATCAAAAGCAAGTAGTTTTTAAATAGTATTAGTTAAAAAACAGGCAGAAATAGTCTATAAGGGAAAGTTTATTTCTGCCTGTTTTTTTAGTTTATAAAATAAAGTCTATATACTTAATAATAATTCGCAGTACAGGAGACATCAAAAGCTAAGCACGTATATCAAAAGAATACCGTTTAAGGGAAGTCGTTGGTTGATCCTTTTCAATAATGTCTTTAACGATGTCAATTTCTTTTTTTCGTTCTATAAATTCTGTTTGAAGTAAATATCCATTACGGGTCATAGCTTCTTCTAATAAATCAATATTATTTCTTAAAAGACTAGTTGAAAACTCATCTGTTATATAGAATTTGGTTTGAACATTACCACGAGTTAAGTTAATGTGAATGTCCATGGGGCCTAAGTATTCCATATCTAGATGTAACAGGACGCTAATATTATCTGGATTCTCACGTAAATTCTTCTTTTTCGTATATACATATAAATCGCTATGAATGAATTGATCTTTCATTTTGAGTGGTAACTGTACATAGGGATAAAGTTGGTTTAAAACTTTCATGAATTCAAGATTCTCTTGAAAGTTTTTCGTTGTCTCATTTAATCGTGTAAAAGCATCTCTTAATCCTGAATCTACCAAGAAATTTCTTAATGCATTTATCTGATTGTAAGATGCATCATAATAATCGTTTATCTTATTATTTGCTAAGTCGTCTGTTGTTAGTGACATTGAACTACGAATGTGCTCTTTAATTACCCATTGGAATACTTGGTTAGAATACAATGATTTAGCATCTACCACGTTCGTATTGGGAAGAGCAGTTTTAATAGCATGTAGTAGTTTGTTTGTAGTAATTTGTCCATTTATTATAGCATCACGAATATCCTGTGATAATGGGAAGTTCGCAAGAGCTAATGATAGCGTTTGACGATTTTGTGGACTTAAGAATGTTACTAATTCATTGCTACTAAATTGTTGATTTGTAAATTGATCAAGAATATGTCTTATGATTGGTGATTGGAATGTATCTGTTTGCCTAATATTGGGGCTAAAACTATTCTCTTCTTCACCTAAAATAGGTTCTTGCGGTTCCTCGGACATATGTTCAGCCATGGTAATGCTATCTTGAATACAATCCACTACATCACGTAAGGTTGCAGTGCTATTCATAATCGTATCTGTTAAGGAATCTGTTAGTGCAAAAGGCTTTAGGATGTCTAACAAGGTAGAAATCTCTGCCTTTGAATTTATAACTGAGGAGAACGGCATTTCTGCAGATATATTGGTATCTTTTAAAAAGATATTCATTATTCCTTCATTAATAGCTAAGAAATTTTTTGAGGTAGTAAAAGTGCTTACTTTGTCAAGTAGCTTTGGAATCTCGTCTGCAATGGTACCGATTTCCTTATTTATTTGATGTTCATGATTCCTATAGTTTTCAAATTGGGTCGATGTTTCATTGTTAATAAGTATATTATGTTTATTCATAAGAACAAGAGTACTTATGGAAGCATATTTATTTAGTAATGATTGTTGGATGATTTTTTGAATGCTTTGTTTGTCGATAGACATCTGGTTATTCAATAATTCAAGTACAATCGTTTGATTTCGTTCATTCTTTTGTAAACCAGCTTCTTCTAGCGCTTTGTTGATGGTAGCTAATCTAGCTTGGGATGGTTTTATAGAGATTGCTTTAAGAGCAATACCATCTTCGGTTTCAACTGCTTTAAAGGTTGCGGTCTGACCAATAGTAAGCTCTGGGTCTCCTTGAAGGGGATAGGTAATAGTTTCTCCTAAGTCCACCTTGATTGATACGGTATTATTTCGTATGTCTGTAACTTCTCCGCGGATAATCTGACCTTTGTCTATCAGAATCTGCCCAGTAGCAGAATAGCTAAGATTACTATTCGTCGCATTTGCTGCGTCAGAAGATCCAGCTGTAACTTGAAATGTAGAAGTTTGTCCGGAAGACGGGCGTTTCTTTGGGGTCATGTTGCTTGGATTCGAGCCAACATTTCCTATAGCATTATTCAATAAACTCATTGTTGTTGCTCCTTTCAAGCAAGTAGTGTTGGATATGATATATATCGGATCATTTATCTAATTATATAAGTATACAATATATATGCGGTTTGGACAAGTATGACCCGTTCGTCGAAATTATTACACTTCTAAAATATTCCAATTTATTATCTCTAAAGAGTTGATAAATAATAAAATAAATTGTATTATAATGATAAAATAGTTTTTACACAAAAAACCATAAGGAGGCAATAAAATGTATAACTTTCCTACAGATTTATATACGGATGTAAGAATTGACAGTATATATTCAACAACGATTCTCTATGAAAATCAGGTATTAACGCAGAATAATACGAAGAATGAAGTAGGAGCCATGATACGGATCTTTGATGGTGTAAAATGGTATTATAGCTCTATTACTGATTTAGAGTCCATTCAATCAGAAATTGATTTACTTGCAAAAATGGCAACTCCCAATACAGACATACTTAACCATGAGGTGCTAAAACACTTGGAGGTTCATAAGGGAACGGATATCAAGTTTAGTAAAGAGTGTGTAAAAGAAATACCAAATCCGAAAAAGGTTGAGCTGTTGAAGGAATATCTTCCTTTACTACAAGAACGTGAGGAGATTAAAACAAACAAGGCTTATTATCTTGATCAATATACGAAAAAGCATTTTATTTCAAGTTTAGGTTCAGATATTACATATGATACGCAATCTTGTACAGTTGTACTTAGATATGCAATCGTGGTGGGGAGCCAACCTTATAAAGGGGGCTATGACATATATGAAACAAAGATTAGCGATTTGTTCAACCATGAAGAAGAAGTAAAGAAAGAAATTGAGAAGGATATAGACTATACTACATATGCGGTACCTGTTGTTCCTGGTACATATACTTGTCTACTTTCCCCATTGACCGCAGGTGTTTTCGCTCACGAAAGCTTTGGTCATAAAAGTGAAGCAGATTTTATGATTGGTGATGAAACGATGGCAAAAGAATGGGCCATTGGAACGAAGGTTGGTTCAGAAATCCTTAATATTATTGATACTGGAACTATCTACGGCTCTGGGTATGTGCCATATGATGATGAAGGGTGTAGAGCAAAGGAAAACTATATTATTAAGAATGGTACATTAACGGGACGATTACATAGTGCATACACAGCCGCTGCTTTACATGAGTCACAAACAGGCAATGCAAGAGCTGTCAGTTTTGAATATGAGCCAATTGTTCGTATGACTACAACTTATATTGGAGCTGGTACGGACACAAAGGAGAAATTAATATCACAGATAAAAGAAGGAATCTACATTGAAGACATCCTACATGGTTCTGGAATGTCAACATTTACAATTGCACCAAGAAAAGCATATATGATACGCAATGGCGAAATCAAAGAACCAGTAAAGATATCTGTTATCACAGGTAATGTTATGAAAACTTTGAATGAAATTGATGGATTATCTGATACCGTTGAAATTAAGGCTTTTGCACTTGGTGGTTGTGGTAAGATGGAACAATTTCCACTGCCTGTTGGTTTTGGTGGACCATATGTAAGAGTTAATAATATCAAGGTACAGTAGGAGGTGCGTATGATTAGGGAAATTTATCAGTTAAAAGAAATTGATACGACATTGAATGTAACGCAAACTAAAATAGATTCTATAAGAAAGAAAAATATTGTTAAAACCGGTTGTCGAGTTTACGAGAATGGGTATATAGGAGTTGCAGGTACTTTTGGAGAACCAAGTGACGAAACCTGGAAAACTGCAATTCAAAACCTTAATCTGAAGATTCCTTATGAATATGAACCTTCGAAAGATTGTAGGCGAATACGAGACTTAAGAAATCCTAAATTAAATTTAGATGACTTTCTAGAAAAATCAGAATTACTTTTAGCTAAATTACGAGAAGAATACCCTCAATTTATATTTAGTAATAAGATCAGTCTAAAAGAAACAGAAGTTAGTTTGAAAAATGACGATGGTCTTGAACTAATTAATTATGATAATAGCGTTACAGTTGAAGTTATTTATAAACACAAGGACTCTGTTAATATCATGGATAGTTATCTAGCATATGTAGGAAGAGAGTATAATGTCGATGCTATATTAATGGAAGCACGAAATCAGCTTACAGCTTTTGAAACAATGGTTGCTTTACCAGATATAGAAAAGCCAATTATAATTAATTGCTATTCCTCATTATCTAAAGTTATAGAATCTCTTAATGGAGAAGAAGTAGGAAGGGGCACTTCTATATTTTGTGAAAAGATAGGAACGAGAGCGTTTCATGAAGCATTTACTCTATCCATTGATCGAGAAGATCCAGAGTATTATCATGTTCCATTTTTTGATGCAGAAGGAAGTATACTTGAAGATGATAGTACTTCACTAATTGAAGATGGTGTGATAGTGAAAGGATATACCGATAAGAAAAATTCAAAATTGTATAACGTAGAGAATACTGCTTGCGCTGGTGCGAATTATGATGATGTTCCATCACTTGAAACACCTTCTATCTCCGTTAAACTTTCTGACAAGAATTTAAATGAATTAATTGGTGACGAGCCAGTTATTCTATGCCTGTTTGCTGATGGTGGTGATTGCACCAATGAAGGTGATTTTGCAACGCCAGTACAGATGGCATTCTTGTATCAAAATGGTAAATATCTTGGAAGATTACCGGAGTGTTCATTAAGTGGAAATATATATGATATGTTTGGAGAGGACTATATAGGATTCAGTAAAGATAAACCATTCTTTGGACAGCATGCATTTGCTTCGAGAATGAAAGTGGTTAGGTAAAAGGTGTTTCGTAAACGGTTTTCCCTTGTAATAATTGAAAGGTAAATTGTGATACAGATGAATAACATGAAAATCATAAAATGTATAATATTTCTAATTGAATTTTTGGCAGTTGTTTGGTTTTTGTTACCTCTTGTTACACATGGCATTGTGAATATTGGGAATGTAACAGGTATCTTTGTGTTTCTTTTGGTAATGGTATATGCATGTCAGATGTCTCGTATAAACAATTGTCTAATAAATGTTTACCACAAAACTATAGGGAAAATAGTGCTAAGTATTATTGGCCTATGTGTAGTCATAGTTATAGGGTTAGTAATCATTATGACCAGTTATATGGTAACAGCGGCTACGAACAATGCAAAAGAGAAATCAACTGTAATTGTACTTGGATGTAAAGTCTATGGAGAACGTCCAAGTTTAATGTTAGTAGAGCGATTGGAAGCGGCGTATGATTATTTAGTCGAGAATCCAAATTCAGTATGTATATTATCTGGAGGACAGGGAACCGATGAAGATATTTCTGAAGCAGAATGTATGTATCGATATCTTATAAGCCAAGGGATTAGTTCAGAGAGATTGTATAAAGAGGAGAAGTCAACATCTACTCGGGAAAATTTAATTTACTCAAAAGATATACTTGATAGCTATCAATTGAATAAAGACATTGCCATTGTTACCAATGAATTTCATGAGTACCGTGCAGGAAAAATAGCAGAATCCTTAGGATTAGAGTATTCGGCTGTTTCGGCAAAGACAGCTTGGTGGTTATTACCTACTTACTATGTAAGAGAATTGTATGGGATATTGTATGAGTGGGTTTATTAGTGTGGTGAATGCAAAACTCTATATAGGTTTTCATAACTTCTTAGCTGATGTACTATGACACGAAACACGCTACACATCTAAGTACTTCTAAGTGTGTACGATATAGGTATCAAAATGGTACGGAACCGCCTTCGATTCGGCATCCTGCCTCAGCTCAGGCTGGCTCGGCATCCTTGCCTCGCCTTCCTAGGTTATGCCGTACACACTAAGAAGGACTATAGATGTTTCGCTATCGTTTCTTAGTTATAGTACGTCAGCTAAGAAGCAAATCTACGTAATTGAGAGTTTTGCGTTTTTATTTTTTAAAACCTTTAAACCCCAAAAACTCTGACATAGTGTTGATACACTTCCACAAAATGATGTGTGGCCAATATCTTGGAGATGGTTTGAAAATAATGAAAAATATCCGAAGGAATCCAGCATAAGTGAGAATTGGAGCAAAGCATATAAGGCAATTGAAAAGGTGATTTTTCTCAAGAACTTCGGTAGAATAGATGAGGTGTTATGATTTGTTTTTTTCGCCTAGAAATCTAGTATTTGCGGTTATTTAGGAGGTTGAATATAATGGTAAGTTAATAAAATTAGGTTTTCCCATTCTAAACATATCATTTATAATATACAAACAGAATAAAAATAACTTTAAATCAAATATGCTTAATATAATTAGTAAAAAGAGATGAAAAACTTTAAAAATATAAAAAATGCGCAAAAAACAAGCCGAAAAGCAAGCTTTTTTTATGCAATTGTCCAAATGTTACATAATTAATCAATTTCTTGTTGAATCTATGTGCAATCTAGATTATAATCACGATTAAGAACAACGGTGTTCTTGTACAGTAGGAGTTTACTGTCAAGAGCACCTTTTTTGTACGCGTTAATTAGTGCCTGCGCCCAATGTTTGCAGGCTAAGGAAAGGGCATGGTTAGATATGAGAGAGATGAATGTAGAAGAAGCAAAACGTGTTAGACAAGGATTGTATGATCCTAGATTTGAACATGATAACTGTGGTATCGGTGCGGTTGTTAATATTAAAGGTATCAAGACTCATAAAACGGTAGAAGATGCTCTTCGTATTGTAGAAAATCTTGAGCATAGAGCAGGTAAAGATGCAGAAGGAAAAACTGGTGATGGGGTTGGTATCCTATTACAGATTTCTCATAAGTTTTTTAAGAAAGCAGTGAAACCACTTGGCATTGAATTAGGTGGAGAAAGAGAATATGGTGTTGGTATGTTCTTCTTCCCACAAGAAGAATTAAGCCGTAATCAAGCAAAGAAGATGTTTGAGATTATTGTAGAGAAAGAAGGCCTAGAATTCCTTGGCTGGAGAGAGGTTCCTACGAATCCTGATACATTAGGACAAAAGGCAATTGAATGTATGCCTTACATCATGCAAGGTTTCATAAAAAAACCAGCGGATGTGAATAAAGGACTTGATTTTGACCGTAAATTATACCTTGCTAGAAGAGTATTTGAACAAAGTAATGACAATACCTATGTTGTTTCATTATCAAGTAGAACGATCGTATACAAAGGTATGTTCTTGGTAAATCAATTACGTTTATTCTTTGAAGATTTACAATGTCCAGATTATGAATCAGCAATTGCAACGGTACATAGCCGTTTTAGTACCAATACAAATCCTAGTTGGCAAAGAGCGCATCCAAATCGTTTCATCGTACATAATGGTGAAATTAATACCATTCGTGGTAATGCAGATAAGATGCTTGCACGTGAAGAAACTATGGCATCTAAGTATTTAAAGGGACATATGCATAAGGTAATTCCAGTAGTTAATACAGAGGGTTCAGACTCTGCTATGCTTGATAATGCTTTAGAATTCCTTGTAATGAGTGGAATGGATTTACCATTAGCTGTAATGATTACAATTCCTGAGCCATGGAGTAATGATCGTGCCATTAGTAGGGAGAAGAAAGACTTCTACCAATACTATGCAACAATGATGGAACCATGGGACGGTCCTGCCTCTATCTTATTTAGTGATGGTGATATCATGGGAGCAATCCTTGACCGTAATGGTTTACGTCCATCTCGTTACTATATCACTAGTGATGATAATCTAATCTTATCATCTGAAGTTGGTGTACTTGATATTCCAGCTGATAAGATTGTTAGGAAAGAACGTCTTCGTCCAGGTAAGATGCTTCTTGTAGATACGGTAAAAGGTGAATTAATTGATGATGAGGATCTTAAGAATAGTTATGCAAGAAGAAAACCATATGGTGAATGGTTAGATGGAAACTTAGTTTGCTTAAAAGACTTAAAGATTCCGAATAAGAAAGTTATGGAATATACCAAAGATGAGAGAGCTAAGTTGTTAAAGGCTTTCGGCTATACATATGAAGATTACAAGACAACAATTCTTCCTATGGCACAAGCTGGTGCAGAACCAATCTCTGCAATGGGAACAGATAGTCCATTACCTGTATTATCTAATAAAGAGCAACCTTTGTTTAACTATTTCAAACAATTGTTTGCTCAGGTTACGAATCCACCAATTGATGCGATTCGTGAAGAAATAGTAACTTCTACATCTGTATACATTGGTGAAGATGGAAACATCTTAGAAGAAGTGGCTGAGAATTGTAAGGTTTTAAAAATAAACAATCCAATTCTTACAAACACAGATCTTCTTAAGATTAAGAATATGAAAGCAGATGGATTCAAAGTAGAAGAGATTCCAATCACTTACTACAAGAATACTTCATTAGAGAAAGCTATTGACCACTTATTTGTTGAAGCAGACCGTGCATACAAAGAGGGAGCAAATGTATTGATTCTATCTGACCGTGGGGTAGATGAAAACCATGTTCCAATTCCTTCTTTACTTGCTGTATCTGCATTACAACAACATCTTGTTAAAACTAAGAAGAGAACTCGCGTAGCGATGATACTTGAAAGTGCGGAACCAAGAGAAGTACATCATTTTGCAACATTATTAGGTTATGGTGCATGCGCAGTTAATCCATACCTTGCACAAGATTGTATCAAACAATTGATTGATAATAATATGCTTGATAAAGATTATTATGCTGCAGTTGATGATTACAATAACGCAATCCTTCATGGCATTGTTAAGATAGCTTCTAAGATGGGTATTTCTACAATTCAGTCATACCAAGGTTCTAAGATATTTGAAGCGATTGGTATCGACAAAGATGTTATCGACAAATACTTCACAGATACAGTAAGCCGTATCGGTGGTATCACAATCAAAGATATTGAAAAACAAGTGGATCGCCTACATTCAAAAGCCTTTGATCCACTTGGATTAAACGTAGATTTAACATTAGACAGCGTTGGTAGTCACAAATTAAGAAGTAATCAAGAAGAACATTTATATAATCCTCAGACGATTCACCTATTACAAGCGGCAACTCGTACAGGTAATTATGAGATGTTCAAAGAATATACAGCATGTATCGATGAAGAAGGTGCCGGTCTTAATCTAAGAGGTTTAATGGATTTCAATTTCCCAGAGAAGGGAATTGATATCAAAGAGGTAGAAAGCGTTGATTCCATTGTAAAACGTTTTAAAACAGGTGCAATGTCATACGGTTCTATCTCCAAAGAAGCACATGAAACATTAGCAATTGCAATGAACCGTCTCGGTGGTAGATCAAACAGTGGTGAAGGTGGAGAGAGTTTAGCACGTCTTCATGCTGGAAAAGATGGCGTGAATCGTTGTTCTGCAATCAAACAAGTAGCTTCAGGTAGATTTGGTGTAACTTCTGAATACTTAGTAAGTGCGGATGAAATTCAAATTAAGATGGCACAAGGTGCAAAACCAGGTGAAGGTGGTCACCTTCCAGGTAAGAAAGTATATCCTTGGGTTGCTAAGACAAGACATTCAACTCCAGGTGTAAGCTTGATTTCACCACCACCACATCATGATATCTATTCGATTGAAGATTTAGCACAATTAATCTACGACTTAAAGAACTCGAACAAGAATGCAAGAATCTCCGTTAAGTTAGTATCGGAAGCAGGTGTTGGTACAGTTGCAGCAGGTGTTGCTAAAGCAGGTGCAGGAGTAATCTTAATATCTGGTTATGATGGTGGACCTGGTGCAGCTCCTCCTAATTCTATTTATAATTCAGGACATCCTTGGGAGCTTGGTCTTGCTGAAACACACCAAACATTAATTATGAATGGTCTTCGTTCCAAAGTTCGTATTGAAACAGATGGTAAATTAATGAGTGGTCGTGACGTATTAGTTGCAGCTTTACTTGGTGCAGAAGAATACGGATTTGCTACAGCTCCACTTGTAACCATGGGTTGCGTAATGATGAGAGTATGTAACTTAGATACTTGTCCAGTTGGTGTAGCTACTCAAAATCCTGAACTTAGAAAGAACTTCAAAGGTAAACCTGAATACGTTGAAAACTTCATGAGATTTATTGCACAGGAACTTCGTGAATATATGGCTAAGTTAGGCATTAAAACAATTAATGAATTAGTTGGTCGTACAGATTTACTTAAAGTTAAGGATACATTCAAGAAGGAACAAGCAAATAAGATTGATTTATCAGCTATTCTTGGAACAGAATATGCAGATGCGAAGAATCCACATATCTTTGATCCAAAACAAATCTATGATTTTGAATTAGAGAACACAATTGATGAAAAAGTATTCCTTAAAAAATTACGCCCATCAATTGTTAATAGACAAAAGAAAACAATTGAAGCTGAAGTTACGAATGTAGATCGTTCCCTTGGAACAATTCTTGGATCTGAGATTACAAGACTTCATGGAACTACATTAGAAGAAGATACGATTACAATCAAGTGTCATGGTGCAGGCGGTCAAAGTTTTGGAGCATTTATACCAAAAGGCCTTACATTAGAATTATCCGGGGATTGTAATGATTACATCGGTAAAGGCTTATCAGGTGGTAAGATTATCGTATATCCTCCAAAAGGTTCGAACTTCAAAGCGGAAGAGAATATTATCGTTGGTAATGTTGCTTTATATGGTGCTACAAGTGGTAAAGTATTCATTAATGGTGTAGCAGGTGAGCGTTTCTGTGTACGTAACTCTGGTGCAACAGCAGTTGTTGAAGGTGTTGGCGATCACGGATGTGAATACATGACAGGTGGTCGTGTGGCTGTTCTTGGACGTACTGGTAAGAATTTTGCTGCTGGTATGAGTGGTGGAGTTGCTTATGTACTTGATGAAGACAGCAATTTATACATGCGATTGAATAAAGAAATGGTTGCAGTAGAGCCAGTTACTGACAAGTATGACGTAATGGAACTTAAGAACATGATTACTGAGCATGTGAAAGCTACAAACTCAGCACGTGGTAAAGAAATTCTAGATGATTTCATGGAATATCTTCCTAAGTTTAAAAAGATCATTCCACATGATTACCGTAGAATGTTACAAACAATTGTACAAATGGAAGAAAAAGGACTTAGCAGTGAGCAAGCGCAAATAGAAGCATTCTATGCAAATACAAGAAAGTAAGAAAGACCAACTATCAAAAGTCAATAGGTAAATAAAAAAGAATATTGGTTATT
>NZ_CBDLAM010000062.1:0-674 GCF_965301125.1 Anaerosporobacter sp.
GGAGTAAACATACTGGGATAAAGGTTTATATTTTTTATAAATTAATCGTCGGAAGTAATGGTCGATGGTATTGTTTGGTGATTTAGATTTAGCAGTAATATAACTTATAATGAGATTAGTATGAAAGGAAGGGTTAATTTCCCTTATGGTACTTGCAATCTCATAACTTGGTTTATTTGTTTCAATAAGATGGGTAATCTTCTCTTCAAACACTATGTGTTGCAATTTTGTCTTCAGCAATTCATTAGCAGATAGAATCAAATCTTCCATATAGGCGGATTCGAACAAGAAGATAGGTAGATTATTCTGGTTCGCTAACTCTTTGACCTTATCAGGAATATCTTTGAAAAATACAGTTTTGACTGCGATACCAGATACATTTCTTTTAAGAAGTTCCTGAAATGATGTATATATTAAATCTTCATTGTTATGTGCATAGAATAGAGAGGTCAGAATGAAATCACCATCATTGAATACCTCATAATGGCCATTGATGCTTTCGTATTCTAGGATAACTATATTATTAAGTCTGTTCTCGAGACCGTTTTCACCAGCTATCAGTGTAAACTCTTTGAAAAGTGAAATATTTAGCATTTCTTTGATTTTAAGCATAAGTATAATTCCTTCATATCTGAATTTGTGGTTACATAAATTATTGTAGCATTTATTAACTT
>NZ_CBDLAM010000062.1:696-20350 GCF_965301125.1 Anaerosporobacter sp.
AGAAATTATACTAGAAACTTAATTTTATTAACTTAGATTTAAGCAACTGTATTAGAGAGTCTTAAAATACAATATTATTTTGGAAGGGAAAGGAGTATTTATGAAGATATTAATCAGTGACTATGAAGAAGAATTAAACCGGAATATATCATACGAAATTGCATTGTTAAAGGAGCATTTACCTGATGCAAAGATTGAAGTTTATCCGTATCTTTCAGAAGAAGATTTTTTGGAAAAGATAGAAGATGTTGATGCCTTGTCCATGGCATTTATTCCAATAACGAAGAAGGTCTTTGAACGAGCGAAAAAGTTAAGATGCATTTCAGTCAATGCAACAGGCTATGGAACCATAGATATGGAGGAAGCAAAGAAGCACAATGTGATTGTACTTACAGTAAAGGATTATTGCACAAAGGAGGTGGCCGAACATACGATGGCTCTGATGCTAGCACTGGTGCGAAATCTGAAAGTATATTCTCTTGCAATTGAGAAGAATCATGTATGGAGTTATCAATCTGCGAACGAGATGGAACGGCTATCGTACAAGACACTTGCCATCTTTGGATTTGGAAGAATTGGACAAGCTGTAGCTAAGAGGGCAAAGGCGTTTGATATGGAGGTTTTGGCTGTAGACCCATATGTAGATGAATCCGTTGCTAAGAGTATGGGAGTAAGGTTAGTTAGTAAAGAATATGCGCTTGAAAATAGTGATATAATAACCAATCATATGAATCAAACAGAAAGTAATGGGAGATATTTTGGAGAGGGTGAATACAAGAAGATGAAGAAGAGACCGATCTTTTTGAATTTAGGAAGAGGGGCATGCGTAGATGAAAAAGCGCTTGTTTCGGCTCTTGATCTAGGATATATACGTGCAGCAGGTATAGATGTATTGACGGAAGAAAACCCCGGGCTAGTAGATAATCCGTTACTAGGAAGAGATAATGTTATCATTACTCCACATGCAGCATTCTTTTCAAAACAATCCATGGAGGATTTACAGAGAATTACTTGTAAAAACATCATTAAAGAGTTTAGGTAGTATATTGTTATAAACATGGATTGTGTTGACTTGCCTTAGTGTTAATGATAGGATGTCTTAAGCAATAGTTTGGTTAATAAAGTATCTGGAAGGAGTATCATTATATATGCCAAGTAAATTTTATGCTGTTCGTAAGGGAAGAAAAACAGGCGTGTTTCATTCCTGGGCAGAATGTCAGACACAAATCAACGGATTTAGCGGAGCGGAGTATAAGAGTTTTAAGACCAATCAGGAAGCAATGGATTATGTCATGGGTGCAAAGAAGGTGGAGAGAGAACCAGTAGCCGACCATGAAAAGGCAATTGCTTATGTAGATGGTAGCTATAATGTGCATACAAAAGAATATAGCTTTGGTGCGGTTTTATTATACATGGGTAAAGAAGAAGAATATAGTCAAAAGGGTACAGATTCTGCCTTAGCAGATATGCGTAATGTTGCAGGAGAAATACTAGGAGCACGCAAAATGATGGAACTATGCGTGGAGAAAAATATTAAAGAATTAGACCTTTATTATGATTATGAGGGAATTGAAAAATGGTGTACAGGTGCTTGGCAAGCTAAGAAAGAAGGAACACAGGCATATCGTGATGCTTATAATGCAATGAAAAATGATTTACATGTTAATTTCCATAAGGTTGCAGCTCATACTGGTGTGGAATTAAATGAAAGGGTAGACGTGCTAGCTAAGAGGGCTCTTGGAATGGCATAATAGGAAAATAATATTAAACTTAATTGTAGTAGAGAAAGGTTGTAACAAAAAAGTATTTTGTTACAACCTTTTTGGGGCTAAAAAGGGATTATGTGTAGTTGCTGTTAAGTATGTAGCTGAGAATCCGTGAACAAGCATGTAATTTTGATATATAATTGTATAAAATCACATATAGTTATTAAAACTATATAATTAAGAATATAATACTATTAAATATTGACTATAATACCCAATGAGAGTATACTGTAAATTGTTTGATAGTCAAACTAAAATGGAAAATGCTATACAAAGACAGTATAGGAGGATAGATCTATGTTAATGAAACCACTTACAATAGGAAATTTAAAAGCCCGTTTACCAATTATCCAAGGAGGTATGGGAGTTGGAATCAGCCGTTCTAACCTTGCTGGTACAGTTGCACTAGAAGGTGGAATTGGTATTATTTCAACTGCTCAAATTGGATATGATGAGGAAGAGTTCGGTAGGAAGCCAATTGAGACGAATCTACAAGCAATTAAGAAACATCTAAAGCGCGCAAAAGAAATCGCAAAAGGCGGAATCGTTGGTGTTAATATTATGGTAGCAACAAAACAATACGCAGAATACGTTAAATCAGCTGTTGAAGCAAAAGCAGATGTTATTATTAGTGGTGCGGGTTTACCAGTTAATTTACCAGAGTTAGTAAAAGGTAGTGTTAGTAAAATTGCTCCAATTGTATCAAGCCTTAAGGCTACATCTGTTATACTTAAGATGTGGGATAGAAAGTACAATAGAACTGCTGATTTTATTGTAATTGAAGGACCACTGGCAGGTGGACACCTAGGCTTTCATGAGGATGAATTAGTTGATATTGATATGGACGCTTATGAGGAAGAAATTAAGAAAATTATAGATCTAACAAAAGAATATGAAGGAAAATACAATCAGGATATCCCTGTTATTGTAGCTGGTGGAATATTTGACAAAGAAGATGCAAAGAGAGCTCTAAGTATAGGCGCTGATGGGATACAAGTTGGAACAAGATTCGTTACAACGAAAGAATGCGATGCTTCCGATGCTTATAAACAAGCTTATATAAACTGTAAAAAGGAAGATATCCGCATTATTAAGAGCCCTGTAGGAATGCCTGGTAGAGCAATCTGGAATCCATTTTTAGAGAAGGTTACAAAAGGTAGAAGTGAGATTAAGCATTGTTTCAATTGTTTGGAACATTGCAATCCAAAGGAAGTACCATATTGCATAACAAAGGCCCTTACTAATGCAGTAGAAGGTAATTTAGAGGAAGGATTAATATTCTGTGGAGAGAATGCCTATCGTTTGAATGAAATTACTACGGTTAAGCAGGTACTCGAGGAATTGACGGTATAAAGAGTAAATCCTAGATATAGTTGACGTTTTGAATAAGACTATGATACAATTGATTTAACGATTTAAAACGTTGAAGTGATTGCACAGACGTGAGATTTAACCATGTGAAGTGTAAAGCTAGGTTGAAAAAACTACTATAGAAAGGATTTATACAAATATGGATTACAGAACATATTTAAGAAACTACCCTGATAAAGACGGAAGATTTGGGCCTTATGGTGGAGCTTATCTATCAGATGAACTAAAACCAGCATTTGAAGAAATTAATGATGCATATCAAACGATTTGTCACTCCTCACAATTCATTAGTGAATTAAGAAGAATTCGTAAAGAATTTCAGGGAAGACCAACACCAGTGTATCATTGTGAAAGATTGTCTAAGAAATATGGAAATTGTCAAATCTATCTGAAACGAGAAGACTTAAATCATACAGGTGCTCATAAATTAAACCATTGTATGGGAGAAGGATTACTAGCCAAATATATGGGGAAGAAACGATTAATTGCAGAAACTGGTGCAGGGCAACATGGTGTTGCTCTTGCAACGGCAGCAGCCTTCTTTGGATTAGAATGTGAGATACATATGGGGGAAGTAGATATAGCAAAACAGGCACCAAACGTAACAAGAATGAAGATACTCGGTGCGAAGGTTGTTCCTGTTTCAGCAGGACTTAAGACCTTGAAAGAAGCAGTAGATTCTGCTTTTGAATCCTATGCGAAAAACTATAAGGATTCTATCTACTGTATCGGTTCAGCACTTGGGCCACATCCATTTCCATTAATGGTTCGTGATTTTCAATCAGTTATTGGATATGAAGCGAAGGATCAATTCAAAGAGATGACTGGTTTACTTCCTGATGTGGTAACTGCCTGTGTCGGTGGAGGAAGTAATTCAGCCGGTATGTTTATTCCGTTTTTAGAGGAACCAGTTGATATCGTCGGTGTTGAACCACTTGGCAGAGGTACTGAACTTGGTGATCATGCAGCTTCAATGACATACGGTGAGAAAGGTATCATGCATGGATTCGAAAGCATCATGCTCAAGGATGATAAGGGAGAACCAGCACCAGTATATTCTATTGCAAGTGGTCTTGATTATCCATCAGTTGGACCAGAGCATGCATTCTTACATGACCTTGGCAGAATTGAATATACGACAGCATCAGATGAAGAAGCAATGGACGCTTTCTTCCAATTATCCCGTTTAGAGGGTATTATTCCTGCAATTGAAAGTTCGCATGCAGTAGCATATGCAATTCGTAAGGCGCAGGAGATGAAACAAGGCTCTATACTTGTTTGTTTAAGTGGGCGTGGTGATAAGGATATTGATTATGTAGTTGAACATTATGGTCTTGGAGAACAGTTCCTATAAGACTGGAAAACAAGTGAGTTTAATCAAATGATATAGAAAAGTTAAAGACAATTTTCATTTAGAATTTTACCGTGGCATATGATAAGGTAAAATTTATATTAAGATGAAAATTGTCTTTTTGAAATTATTTAACTTTTTTCAAATTAATTCAAGTTTTACTTGAAATTAATTAAATATAAACTTAAAATTAACTTGTAAGCACTAAAGATGCATTGACCTTAACAAATTGACCAGGAGGTTATCAAATGAGAATAGGTGCATTAGAAGCTGGTGGAACAAAGATGGTTGTTGCAATTGGGAATGGGCAGGGAGAAATCCTTGAGAGATTATCGATACCAACGAAAACGCCAGAAACCACTATGCCAGAATTAGTTGATTATTTCAAGAGTAGACAAATCGATGCATTAGGAATCGGATGTTTTGGTCCACTGGATTTGAATAGAGAATCTAGTACATATGGATATATTACATCAACACCGAAACTACCTTGGAGAAACTTCAATATCGTTGGTACGTTTCGAGATATGCTGAAAGTACCAGTGGGATTTGATACAGATGTGAATGCTTCTGCAATCGGAGAAGCCACATGGGGAATTACGAAAGATGTAAACAACAGTATCTATATAACAATAGGAACTGGGGTAGGTGTTGGAGTAATCATAGATGGGAAGCCACTTCATGGGATGTTACATCCAGAAGCAGGACATATTCTATTAGCAAGACACCCAAAGGACACTTTTAAAGGGTGTTGTCCATACCATGATAATTGTATGGAAGGATTAGCAGCAGGGCCTGCCATTGAAGCAAGATATGGGAAGAAGGCATATGAACTAACAGATAATGAAGAAGTATGGGAACTTGAAGGATTTTATATAGCTCAAGCTTTGGTAAATTATATACTTACCTTATCACCACAAAGAATTGTACTTGGTGGTGGCGTAATGCATCAAGAACAATTGATGCCAATCATTCATAGAGAAGTATTACGTATGTTGAATGGATATATTAATACAGAAGAATTACGTGCTATGGAGGATTATATCGTATTTCCTAAGCTTAATGATAATCAGGGAATTATGGGCTGTATAAAACTAGCAATTGATGAAATTAATAATACCATAAGAAGAGGAAAAAGGAGAATAGATTTAAATGAATAATAAAACGGAACAAATTATATTTTTAGAGCCAGTAATGAAAGAAGTATTATGGGGTGGAACAAGATTACGTGATGATTTCCACTATGAGATTCCTAGTGATCATACAGGAGAATGTTGGGCAGTAAGTGCACATGATCATGGAGATTGTGCAGTTGCTTCAGGAGCATTTAAAGGAAATACATTATCAGAGCTATGGAAGAATCATAGAGAACTTTTTGGAAATCTAGAAGGTGATCGTTTCCCATTATTAATTAAGATAATTGATGCGAAACAAGATTTAAGTATTCAAGTGCATCCAGATGACGCTTATGCGAAAGTGAACGAGAATGGTTCTTTTGGTAAGACAGAATGCTGGTATATTCTTGATTGTGACTCAGATGCAACAATTGTTGTTGGACATAATGCAAAGGATAAAGAAGAAGTTGCACAGATGATCCATGAAGGACGCTGGAATGAATTTATTCGTACAATTCCTATTAAGAAGGGTGATTTCTTCCAAATCAACCCAGGAACTGTTCATGCAATTAAAGGTGGTACTTTAATTTTAGAAACACAACAAAACAGTGATATTACTTATCGTGTGTATGATTATGATCGTTTAACAGATGGTAAGCCAAGAGAATTACATATTGAAAAGAGTATTGATGTAATTAAGGCACCATTTGATGTAGACTCAGCTTCAAGTAAACGTGAATTGGTAAAAGGAGATTCTATTGATAATGAAGCTTTAGTTTCTTGCTCTTACTACACTGTTGTAAAACAAGACGTTCACGGAAGTGCTAAGTTAACTCAAGATAAGAATTTCAAAATCTATAGTGTAATTGATGGAGAAGGATCAATTGATGGAGTTGACATTAAGAAAGGTACTCATTTCATTCTTCCTTACGGATATGGTGAGTATACGTTAGAGGGAAATATGTCATTGATTTGTTCTTATTAGTTAGATGAAAACTCTTAGAAATTATTGGTTATAATAATTTCTAAGAGTTTTTTATTTCGCTGATATTCATTTTAGTCGGTGATTCTACTCTTCAACTACAACATTAAAGGACGTAGATTTCATACGAAAACTACGTCCTTTAATGTTAGTAATGTTTCTATAACGCAATAAATTGTGGTTGTCTCTTCTCAAAAATCGTATAGTATTCAAAACCAAGGCTTTTCAGTAAATCTTCCGCCTTGTTGAAATCATAACCAAGATGTTCTGGCTTATGAGCATCTGAACCGATGGTTATAATTTCACCACCTAGTTCTTTATAGCGTTTTAATACATCGCTTTGTGGATGTGGATGGCCAAGACCATATTTATATCCAGCAGTATTTACTTCAATACCTTTTCCTTTTTGAATTAATGTTTTGAAGATTTCATCAATTAGATCGGCATATTTGACATAACTATAATTTTTATTTTGGTTAGGAGCATATCGAACGGCATAATCAATATGACCATAAATATCGAAATCATCAAATGTTTGTGCGTTCGCATAGATTGCCTCCAAATACTTTGTGATACCTTCTTCTTCCGTTATTCCTTCCCAATATTCTTTATGATAAGGATCAATATTTCCAACAAGATGAGAGGAACCAATGATGAAATCAAAATCGTTTTTCTCTGTTAGTGCGCGATATTGCTCTTTAAGGTAAGGTCTTAAACCATATTCAACACCACGTAGAATCGTAATTTGATCAGCGTATTTTTCACGTAATGTTTCTAGGTGATTCTTATAGATATCTGTATTGAATATAAATCCGCCTCCGAATTCTAATGGAAAGTCTAGGTCCATGTGATCGGTAAAACATATTGTATGAAAACCAAGTTCAATGGAACGCTGAATCATACTAGACATTGTGGCTTCAGAATCGTCTGAAAAACTTGAGTGCATGTGATAATCGGATAATATCATGGTATCCTCCCTTTCGTATTGTCTCATTTGAGTCGTAAATACAGTTTGTAAATATGGTGGAAATTGTCCTACCCATAAGTTATTTGATTATAATTACTTAACTTCTTCAATACCTGTTATATCCGGCTCAATCATTAGTGAATAGTTTGTATAATATACAACAAAACCTGGTTTTCCCCCACTTGGTTTCTTTACATTTTTCTTTTCTGTATAATCAATCTCAGCTTTTGTAAGTTCTCTTGCTTTTGAATAGTAAGCAGCTAATCTTCCCGCTTCTTCAAATGTTCGATCAGGAAGTTCTTCCCCATTGGTTTTTACAATTACATGTGAGCCTGCCATACCTTTTGCATGGAACCACCAATCGTTACCTACAGCAAATTTGAAAGTTAGCTCGTCGTTTTGGAAGTTATTTTTACCCACATACATATGGAATCCATCGGAAGAGATGTAGTGGAACGGTTTACTTGCAGATTTCTGTTTCTTTGCTTCTTTTTTAGAAACAAATTTTCTCTTCATATAACCATATTCCATTAATTCTTCTTTTAATTGAATTAGATCTTCCTCTAAAAGAGCAATATCAAGAGCAGCGCTGATAGATTCCAGATGCTCAAGTTCTTCTTTGGTTTCTAGTGTGAATTTTGTTAGAGCTTCATAAGTACGTTTTAATTTACTGTATTTATCAAAGTATTTCTTTGCGTTTTCGATTGGTGTAATGGTTGGATCAAGTGGAATAGTAACTTCTTCATTGGTATAGTAATTGAGAGCGGTCATTTGCTTTGAACCCTCTTCAACTGAGTAACCATATGCAGTGATAAGTTCTCCATAAACTTTGTACTTGTCACGTTTGTCGGTATCTTTTAATTGTTTCATCTGCAAATCATATTTCTTACGCGTACGTTCAATGGCATTGGATACAATTTTACGTAAGTCTACTGATTTTTGGCGAATTCTTGTTAAGGTATTTTTCGTTGCATAATATTGCTCGAGTAATTCACTTACGGAATCAAAATCCTTATGCTCATAAGTTTCGTATGTTGTTAAGCTAGTACTAGAAAACTCTACAGGATCGCCATTCTTATAGATAATATTTGGACGAAAAGAATTCGTTTTAATTTCTTCTATTAGTCGTTCAAAGTTCTTATATAGATGTAAACCTTCTAATTCACTTAGTGAACTTGTAGAAGCTTCGCCGTCAATGGAAGCACGATGGCAAATTTCATTTGCAATCAATGGGCTAATTCCAGTTAGAGAAGTATATAAAGCCTTGGATATCGCTAGAGGCTTGGTCATAACTTTCTCTATAAAATGCTCATAATCTACAGTGAGTGGATTCCATTTATCTTGTGTCTCAGGGATAAAGTATTCTCTTCCTGGAAGCACTTCACGTACGGAAGAAACCAATCCAGAGATATGCTTAATACTATCTATAATCATGTTCTTATCATCACAGAAGATGATGTTACTGTGTTTTCCCATAATCTCTGTAATTAGATGCTTGGTACAAACATCGCCAAGTTCATTGAGATGCTCAATTTCAATATCGATAATACGTTCAAGTCCTGGTTGCGTAATGCTTAGAATCTTCGCACTATTTAGATGTTTACGTAGTAGCATACAAAAATTCGGTGCGGTGATAGGATTTGGTTTGTTTTCCTGTGTGATATAGATTAATGGAAGACTTGCATTCGCTGATAAGAATAGTTTGTATTGGGTACGATTATTCTTTACTAATAATACAAGTGCATCATTTTCTGGTTGCGATATTTTATTAATACGACCACCAAGGAGGGTGTCGTTTAGTTCTTTTATTACATTTGCAATAACGAGTCCGTCTAATGCCATAGTAAAAACTCCTTTTCTATGAATTATCCATAGTGTACCACATTACCTTGAAAAAACCAATATTAGCTTCGAGGGACTTGTATTTTTATTATTGAGGCAAAACTCTGTTTAGGTTTTCGAAGCTTCTTAGATGATGTACTATGACACGAAACACGCTTCTCATCTAAGTACTTCTATGTGTGTATGGGGAGGTTATCTAAGTGATACGGAACCGCCTTCGATTCGGCATCCTGCCTCCCTAGCGCGATGACATATAGGTAATCTAAAGCTAATAATATCTGCATCGCACGGCTTGCTTCGGCATCCTTGCCTCGCATTCCTAGGTTGTTGAATACACACTAAGAAGTACTATAGATGTTATGCTATTGTTTCTTAGTCATAGTGCATCAGCTAAGAAGCTGATCTAAATAATTAAGAGTTTTGCTGTTTTACGTATAGACACAAGTACTAGGAAGGTAATCAAACTTCGTACTTGAAGATTTCAAGGTAGCTAACTGCTATATTCAACAAAATTCCTACTCTATATGAAGTTTTTAGTACAAAGTTTGAGTAAGTTAATCTAGCGGAAATATTTAATATCTGTATATTTATCATAAATCACTAGATAAGGCTTATATTCTAACTTTATCTAAATATCGCTTCACATAGTCTAGTTATGGCTTCTTTCATTATAGTTGGTGGTAGATTGGAATAATTTATAATTAACGTGTGTAGATTTTCTTTGGTTTCATTATGATAATAATCGGAGAGACAGGATATTCGGATTCCTTGATGAAGAGCTTCTTGGACTATTGCTTTATCTGTTTTATCTGTTGATATATGCATAAGAAAATGTAATCCAGAGTCTTCTTCTGTTATTCTTATCTTAACAGCATTTGGATTGTCTTGGATACATTGCATTATTAAATCCCTTTGTCCTCGATAATAGTTTCTCATTCGATTTATATGTTTCTCAAAATAGCCTTCTTTTATAAATCTGGCTAAGGTATATTGTTCAAAGTTTGATACAGTACAGGAGTAGAAGCTCAAGGTTTCATAAAACTTATGTAAAAGATGATTTGGCAGTATCATATAGCTGACACGTATGGTTGATGCTAAACTCTTGGTAAATGTATTCATGTAAATTACTTTTTCCATCACATCAATACTTTGAAGGGAAGGAATTGGCTTTCCCATTAAGCGAAATTCGCTGTCGTAATCATCCTCTATAATATAGCGTGTTTCGGATTTGGCTGCCCAACCAAGTAACTCATAGCGACGACTAATAGGAGTTATGATCCCAGTTGGATAGTGATGAGATACACTGGTATGTATGATATCAATGTTGTTAGTTTCTAGACTATCAATGGTGACACCATTTTCGTCCAGCGGTATGTAATGACAAGCTACTTGATTACTTCTGTAGATTTGTGCGACTTTACGATAGCCAGGGTCTTCCACTCCATAGATGCGATTATGACCTAGAAGCTGGATCAATAAGCCATAGAGATATTCTGTACCCGCACCGATGATAATTTGTTCTGATGAAACACTCATATTACGGAATTCTCTTAGGTGACCTGCAATTGCACATCGCAATTCCATGATTCCTCCACATGGTGAATTTGTCATTAGTTCTCGACTTTTATCCAATATGATTTCTCTCATTAATTTGGTCCAAACTGAGAAGGGAAAGTTATCTGGATTTGTTTGATTACTGATAAAATCAGCAAAATAGATATCAGGATTTGCAACTGTAGCTATATTTTCGGTACGAATTGGAGCAGTATCTTGATTCTTTCGATTTAAATCAGCCACGAAATATCCCTTCTTTGGTATGGAATAAATATATCCTTCCGCAAGTAACTGAGCGTAAGCATTTTCGATTGTAATTGTGCTTATGTTCAGATTCTTTGCGAATGTTCGCTTTGATGGCAATTTATCGCCAGGGGGAAGAACGCCTTGTAATATATCGTTTTTAATACATTTGTATAAATGTTCGTATAAGGTATCTGACCCTATATCAGCAAAGGAATAGGTTAACATGATATGTAATTAACTCCAATCTGACCATTTTGAATATATCCGAAATGGATATTTAATTATGGTCAGATATAATTATAATTGGATACATAAGGAAAATCAAGGTTTTGTGGGGAGCGAAACTCTTTGGGGGTATCGAACATACTTCTAGCTGTGAACACTATGCACGAAACACGCTTCGTAACTAAGTACTTCTAAGTGTGTGCGGTTAGGTTAGAGTTCCGTGCGGAAACGTCATCAACGTGACATCCTGTCACGGTGATGACTGACTCGGCGTCCTTGCCTCGTCTTCCTAGGTTTTTTAGCACACACTAAGAAGTACTATAGTTACTTTGCTATCGTTTCTTAGCATAGTGTTCAAAGCTAGAAGTATGAGTCAAGACTTTGGTGAGTTTCGCAAATCAAAAAGGAAAGTATATAGTAATAAAAAGCAAAAAGATATTATTTATAAGTTGAAATTTTATTTGAAGAAAGGATAAGTAACGATACGTATCTTCGTTACAGGTAATTGTTATGGCAGATAACAGATATGAGTTAAACAAGGAATTGGCACAGATGTTAAAGGGGGGAGTTATTATGGATGTAACGACCCCGGAACAGGCTAAGATAGCGGAAGCAGCAGGTGCTTGTGCAGTTATGGCTCTTGAAAGAATTCCAGCGGATATTCGTGCAGCTGGTGGGGTTTCTAGAATGAGTGATCCTAAGATGATTCAGGGTATCCAAAAGGCTGTTTCTATTCCGGTTATGGCTAAATGTAGGATTGGACATTTCGTGGAAGCACAGATTCTTGAAGCTATCGAGATTGATTATATTGATGAGAGTGAGGTATTATCTCCGGCAGATGATGTGTATCACATTGATAAGACGAATTTTAAAGTGCCTTTTGTATGTGGTGCGAAAGATCTAGGGGAAGCTCTTCGTAGAATTCAAGAAGGTGCTTCCATGATTCGTACGAAAGGAGAACCTGGAACTGGTGATATTATTCAAGCTGTTCGCCATATGCGTATGATGAACCGTGAAATTGCTAGAATTACTTCCATGAGAGAAGAAGAATTATATCAAGAAGCGAAGGAATTACAAGTTCCTTATGATTTAGTGGAATATGTACATAAGAATGGAATAATCCCAGTGGTAAACTTTGCTGCAGGAGGTGTGGCTACTCCAGCAGATGCCGCACTAATGATGCAATTAGGTGCAGAAGGTGTATTCGTTGGGTCAGGAATATTCAAATCTGGTAATCCGCGAAAGAGAGCAGAGGCAATTGTGAAATCAGTTACGAATTATAAGGATGCAGATATGATTGCTAAGTTATCTGCGGATTTAGGTGAAGCAATGGTTGGAATCAATGAACAAGAAATCAAACTTCTTATGGCAGAGAGAGGGATTTAGGTAAAACCTGCAAAACTATTGTTAGTTTTCTAAGTTGCATCATAGACTACGCACTATGACACAAAACACGCTTCACGTCCAAGTACTTCTAAGTGTGTGTGGAATGTATTTTAAAAGGTACGGACCCGCTTTCAACACGACATCCTGTCGTGTTCAAGCTGGCTCGGCTTCCTTGCCTCGCCGTCCTTTGTAGCATAACACACACTAAGAAGTACTATAGACGTTCCACTATCGTTTTTTAGTCATAGTGCGTAGTCTACGATACAAATTTACCTAACGATGTTTTGCAATTCCTTGGTATTTGAGGCTTAATATAAAGGAGGACTAGAGAATGAAAGTAGCAGTTCTAGCAGTTCAAGGTGCATTTATTGAACATGAAAAACGTATGGAGCAACTTGGTGTTTCGTGTATTGAGTTACGCCAGGCAGCTGATTTAGAGAAAGAATATGATGGAATTATCTTGCCTGGTGGTGAGAGTACGGTTCAAGGTAAGTTATTAAAAGATTTAGGGATGTTTGATAAATTGCAACAACAAATTAAAGAGGGGATACCGACATTAGCTACCTGTGCTGGATTAATTTTATTGGCCGAGCAGATTAGTAACGATGATAAAGCGTATATTAAGACACTACCTGTGGTTGTTAAGCGCAACGCTTATGGCAGACAGTTAGGAAGTTTTCGTACAGTAGGAGAAGTGAAGGGGATTGGTAACGTACCAATGGAATTCATTCGTGCTCCATATATTGAATCAGTGAAAGACAATGTAGAGGTTTTAGCAACAGTTGATGAACACATAGTTATGGTGAAATACAAGAATCAACTTGGAATGGCATTCCATCCAGAGTTATGTGAATGTACGAAAATACATGAAAAATTTGTCCAGTTAATAGTGGAAAATAGTAATAAGAACTTGACTTATATAGCATAGTAATCTATAATTAAACAAGTGTGTCTTGAGGGATAGAACGGTTTCTATCCCTCAAGTTGATGGTAATTTTGACTTAATAATTAGCCGTCAAGTGCAGTAATTTAGGTAAGAATAGAAATTGGAAGGAATCTTCCATTAGAATGAAGGACGTGAGTCTAATGTTAAGAAGCATGACAGGTTTTGGTAGGTATGAACTATCAAACGAAGAGAGAAAAATCGTTGTTGAGATGAAGTCAGTTAATCATCGTTACTGTGATATCTCGATAAAGATGCCTAAGAAGCTAGGTTTTTATGAGGCAACAATTAGAAGTTTACTTAAGAAATACATCCAAAGAGGAAAAGTTGATGTATTTATATCATATGAAGATTATACAGAAAACAAAGTTTGTGTGAAATACAACTCTAACATAGCAAAAGAATATGTAGAAAAATTAAGACAAATGGGAGATGAATTCCATCTGAATAATGATATTAATGTTTCTAGTTTGTCTAGATATCCAGAAGTATTAACTTTAGAAGAACAGACAGTTGATGAGACAGAATTATGGAATTTATTAGAAGGAGTAATCGCTCAGGCTTGTGAACAATTTGTTAAATCACGTACAAGAGAAGGCGAACATCTTAAGAATGATTTAATTAACAAGTTAGATAGTATGCTTAGCTTGGTTGATTCTGTTGAAAGTCGTTCACCACAAATTATTTCAGAATATCGAAGTAAGATTACTGCTAAAGTACAAGAATTATTAGGTGATACAAAGCTTGATGAAAGTATACTAGCCACAGAAATTACATTATTTGCAGATAAGATCTGTGTAGATGAAGAGACTGTTAGACTTAAGAGTCATATCAATAACATGAAAACATCACTAGATGAAGAAAATGGAATTGGTAGAAAGTTAGATTTCATTGCACAAGAGATGAATCGCGAAGCGAATACGATTCTTTCCAAAGCTAATGATTTGGAAATTACCAACATAGCAATTGATTTAAAGACAGAAATCGAGAAAGTAAGAGAACAGATACAGAATATTGAATAGAAATGGGGAATCTGTTTGAATGGTTTAGTAAATATTGGTTTTGGCAATATTATTAATAGTAAGAAAATTGTTTCAATTATTAGTCCAGATGCAGCACCAGTAAAGCGTATGGTACAGACCGCAAAAGATAATGGAACTGCAGTTGATGCGACTTGTGGGAGAAAAACAAGAGCCGTCATAGTAACAGATAGCGGACATCTTGTATTATCTGCCCTACTACCAGAAACAATTGCGAACCGCGTAAATAGTAAAGAGGAAATGGATCAGAAGGGTGAATATGATGAGTAAACAGGGAATACTAACTGTTGTTTCCGGCTTTTCGGGTGCTGGAAAAGGTACCTTAATGAAAGCGCTATTAAAAAAATATGATTATGGATTATCCATATCAGCTACTACAAGAGCACCACGTGCTGGCGAAGAAGACGGGCGCGAATATTTCTTTTTGACAAGAGAACGTTTTGAGAGTATGATAGAGCAGGGTGAATTAATAGAGTGGGCTGAATATGTCGGTAACTACTATGGAACACCTAAGAAATATGTAGAAGAACAATTAGCGGCAGGAAAAGATGTAATCTTAGAAATTGAGGTACAAGGAGCATTTCATGTAAGAAAACAATTTCCTGAGGCATTGTTGTTATTCATAACTCCACCGAATGCGAATGAGCTTAAGAGCCGTCTTATCAATCGCGGTACGGAGAGTATGGATAAGATTGAAAGTCGTTTACACCGTGCATCTGAAGAAGCAGTTTTTATGAAGGAATACGATTTTATCGTTGTAAATGATGATTTAGATGAGTGTGTTGAACGTCTGAATGAAATTATTGAAAACGAACATAGTAGAACATTGAGAAATGATTCTTTTATTGAGAAAATGAGTAAAGAGTTAATGGCATTTAAGAAAGGAGATTTATAATATGTTACATCCATCATATACAGATTTAATGAACGTAGTAAATAGCGAGGTTGAACCAGGAGAAGATCCAGTAGTTAACAGCAGATATTCAATCGTTTTAGCAACATCAAAAAGAGCAAGACAAATCATTAGTGGAAGTAAACCATTCGTTTCTTGTAATTGCCCAAAACCACTTTCTATTGCTGTAGAAGAATTAAATAAATCTAAAGTAAAAATTGTAGGTGATGAAGATACATTAGTTGATTAATTCATCTTTGTTTATTTAGAATTGAAAACGTCAGTCTTTGCAAAACTATGATATACGGGGAAAGAGGGAAACAGGATGAGTCGAGAAGAAAATTACTCAAATGATGACTTCGAAAATGCACAAAGTACTGTAGACGTTGACACATATGAAAACGATCCTATATCAGCTTTGAGTGAGGTAGTTTCTTCTAAAGAAGTAATGGTAGATGAAGTTGAGGAAAAAGGGAATCCTTTACAAGATAATAAGGTTTCTAAGAAAGAAAAACGTACAAGTATTATTAAGGAATTACTTGTATATATTATAATATTCTTTATTGGATTATATATTATTCCAAATTATGTGTTACAAAGAACAGTAGTTGATGGCGATTCGATGTTGAATACCTTACACAATGAAGAAAGCTTATTGATTGATAAGATTAGTTATGTGGTCGGTGACCCAAAACGATTTGATATCGTTGTATTCTATCCTTACGGGAAAGATGTGGAAGAGTATTATGTTAAGCGAGTAATTGGTTTACCAGGTGAAACTGTGCAGATTATTGGTCAGGATATCTATATCAATGGAGAGATTCTTGAAGAAAACTATGGTAAAGATCCGATTCATTACTCAGGTATCGCCAAAGATCCAATTACATTAGCGGAGGATGAATATTTCTTAATGGGAGATAATCGAGAAATTAGTTTTGATAGTCGCTACGAAGAAATAGGCCCAGTACATCGTGACTATATTGAAGGTAAAGCGTTCGTACGTATCTGGCCACTTAACAAATTTGGTTTTGTTGATTAAAGATAACTATTCTGATGCAGTAAGAAATCAGATGAATATTAGAGTAAAAAGACTCTTTGTCTAACTAGACAAAGAGTCTTTTTGTATTTTTTTTATTTTTAGTGAAATAATTACAAATATAGTATTGCAAAAAATAATTATACGTGCTAAAATAATAAAAACAAACATATGTTCGAATTTTGGAGGCGTCATATATGCATAATCAAGAGAGCTTAACAATACAACAGAAATTAGAGATTTTATCAGATGCTGCTAAGTATGATGTGGCATGTACCTCTAGTGGTGTCGACCGTAAAGGTGATGGAAAAAGCATGGGGAATTCTATAGCTAGTGGAATCTGCCATACGTTTTCAGCTGATGGTAGATGTATCTCTTTGTTGAAAATATTGTTTACGAATGAATGTATCTTTGATTGCAAATACTGTATAAATCGATCTTCCAACGATGTAAGACGAACATCTTTCACACCAGAAGAAGTTTGTTCATTAACAATGGAATTTTATAGAAGAAACTATATAGAGGGATTATTTTTAAGTTCTGGAATATTGAGAAATCCTAATTATACCATGGATCTGATCTATCAAACATTGTATCAATTGCGTATGATCTATCAATTTAATGGATATATACACGTAAAGGCCATACCAGGAGCAGATTCGGAATTAGTAGATAGAATAGGTTGGTTAGCAGATCGTATGAGTGTTAACCTAGAATTGCCTACGGCAGATGGACTTAAGATGCTAGCACCCAATAAGAATCGTAAGAATATATTGCGACCTATGAAACAGATTCAGAATGGAATATATAGTAATAGACAAGAGTTAGGTTTAAAGGATAGACAAGTTTTATTACCGAATAAAGATATTGCTGTAAGGGATAAGCAAACAGGGATAATAGCAACGGGATTAAGTAATCAAGATGTTAGTTCTATTCATAAAGAGAATGCGTTACGTGTTAAAAGACTTTCTGCAGTTAATATGAAGAAAGGTGACCGTGTATATGTCCCTGCTGGGCAGAGTACACAGATGATTATTGGAGCAACTCCAGAAAATGATTTTGAGGTTGTTTCTGTCGCTGAGGCGTTATATCGTAATTTTAATTTAAAACGTGTCTTTTATTCCGCTTTTATTAAGGTAAATGAAGACAGTATGTTACCAACAATTCCTGGTGGTCCTCCACTACTAAGAGAGCATCGATTATATCAAGCGGATTGGCTTATGAGATATTATGGATTTAGTTCTAGTGAGCTATTAAGTGAGAAGCAACCCAATTTTAATGTTTTATTGGATCCTAAATGCGATTGGGCACTTAGAAACCTACATTTATTCCCTGTAGAAATCAATAAGGCTGACTATTATACATTATTACGTGTTCCTGGTATTGGAGTTAAGTCTGCTTCTCGAATTATAGAAGCAAGAAAGCATGCAAAGTTGGATTTCGCAGATTTGAAAAAAATAGGTGTTGTCTTAAAAAGAGCAATTTATTTTATTACATGCAACGGAAAAACAATGTATGCAATGAAATTTAATGAGAACTTTATAATGAATCAGCTTACATCATTAGAAGATAAGATCATATTAGGTTTAGAAGAGAATACAACATACCAGCAATTATCATTATTTGATGTGAAGAGTTTTAATATAAATACAGGTATTGTTTAGACTGGAGAAGAACTTCTTAATTCTCAATGTTTATCAAAACGAGGTGATAATTTGGAACAATATATTTTTCAATGTGAAGATAGCCTAGATGGAATTTTTACTGCCATTTATAATGCTTGGGATAGTGGATATGGACATAAGAATATTCGAATTGAGTTAATAGATAGGGAGACTAATTATCAATTGTTTTCAACATATATTCCAGTTATTACAGATTATGAAAGATCGGAAAAGGTTGCAAGAACGATTAAGAAGAAAATTTCGGTTGAAGCGTATGAATCTATCTGTCGTGCAGCAATGACGAATCGAGAAGAAAAGGCAGATGTTATCTACAGATTTATTATTCTTGGATTGCATTATGGTTCATCTATCATAACGAATTATAGTAATTCAAGTGTACAATCTATATTTGAGATGAATCGAGCTGTTGGTAATGAAGTCCATCATTATCTTGGATTTTTGAGATTTTCAGAGCTAAAGAATAAAGTTTTATACGCTAAGATAAATCCTAAGAATAATGTAGTAACTTTGTTGGCACCTCATTTCGCTGATCGATTACCTGTTGAGAATTGGATTATTCATGATGAAGTCCGTCAGATTGCTGTTGTTCATCAAATAAATGAAGGTTGGGTACAAGTAGATACTTCTGAGGTAGATTTTTCTGCACTTGGTAAAATTAATACTGAGGAAGAGGATTTAGAAGAGTTATGGAAAGCTTTTGTTGACTCCATTGCTATTTTAGAAAGAACAAATCCTAAATTACAAAGGCAAAATTTACCAATACGTTTTCGTAGTAATATGACTGAATTCACATGAATATTTTATTATAAGAGTGGAATACTAACTATGTAATATGTAATAACTTCCTAAGACTAAAGTAGAGGAGTTATTATAAGTAATAGTATACTAGGAGGAATATTCCATGAAAAAGAAATTGTACGTATTAATTACCGTGTTCTGTTTATCTATGTTCGCAATGACTGCATGTACTAATGGTAATGGGACAAATAACAATGGTAATACAAAAAATAATGGTACAACTACAGATGGAACTACAACCAATGGAGCAACCAATGGAACAACTAATGGAGCAACTAATGGAGCAACCAACGGAGCAACAAATGGTACTACAAATGGAAACACTGTAGGTGAAAACATTCAAAATGGTGTTGATGATGTTATTGATGGAGTTGAGAATGGTGTAAATGATGTTACTGGTAATACTGATAATAACAATACTAATAACAACACAAATAACAACAATAAAACAACAA
>NZ_CBDLAM010000063.1:0-7535 GCF_965301125.1 Anaerosporobacter sp.
ATATTCCTAATATAATTACTTTTATTCTTAGTGCAACTATTTTGTTTACACCTTATTTTTAACAGTAAGTTATTACATTAGCAAATTGCTATTTACAATATTCTTTAACTGCCTCTTCGTATAAATTATTACCTTTGCAATCAATTACAACTATGGCAGGAAAATCTTTAACCTCTAATTTTCTAATTGCCTCAGTACCTAGATCATCATACGCTAAAACATCTGATTTCGTAATACACTTAGACAAAACTGCTCCTGCTCCACCAACAGCTGCAAAATAAACGCAAGTATTATCTTTGATAGCAGATATCACTTCTTCATTTCTTTTTCCTTTACCAATCATTCCTTTTAAACCGTGTTTCATAAGTAATGGAGCATACTTGTCCATTCTGCTACTGGTAGTTGGACCTGCTGAACCAATTACCTTACCTTCCCTAGCAGGAGTAGGTCCTAGATAATAAACAATATTATTAGTTAAATCAAAAGGAATTTCTTCTCCAATTAGAATACATTCATACATTCTTTTATGTGCTGCATCTCTTGCTGTATATATAGTACCAGAAATATATACATAATCTCCTGCTTTTAATGATCGTATTACTTCACCTGATAAAGGTGCTTCTATGTTTTTATTCATATTTATTCCCATGCATTTTACAAGCTAATTATTATAATAGATTGAAAAAAACATTGCATGGCTCCCTTCGTAATATTTCAACTCTTTCGATCTTACTAATTCTTAATAAGATGATATAAATCTAGAATTCCTATTATCTAGTGCTATGCTTTTTCCTAATAGGAATTCAGATTACTATAATATACGATGTGAATGTCTATTCACATGACAACAAATATTGATAGCAACCGGTAGACCTGCTATGTGCGTTGGGTATGTCTCAACATTAACGCCTAATGCTGTTACTCGACCTCCTAAACCTGCAGGGCCAATTCCTAGTTTATTAATGCTTTCTAGTAATTCTTCTTCTAATTCTTTTACATATGGTGTTGAAGATCTTTCTTGCAAGTTACGTGTTAATGCTTTTTTAGATAGTAATGTACACTTTTCAAAGCTTCCTCCTATACCTACACCTACTACTATTGGGGGGCAAGCATTTGGACCAGCTAATCTAACAGTTTCTAAAACTGCTGCCTTAACGCCTTCTATACCATCTGATGGTTTTAACATATAGACACGACTCATATTTTCACTTCCAAAACCTTTTGGTGCTACAGTGATGTCGATATTTTCACCTGGTACAATTTCGTAATGAATAACACCTGGTGTGTTGTCTTTCGTATTTTCACGTATTATCGGATCTTTAACTACAGATTTTCTTAGATATCCCTCTTCATATCCTTGTCTAATTCCTTCATTGATCGCATCTTCAAGATTCATACCTTCAACATGTACGTCCTGTCCTATTTTCATAAATATAATTGCCATTCCTGTATCTTGGCAAATTGGTATTAATTCTTCTCTTGCAATATTAATATTCTCCTCTAGTTGCCCTAGTATTTGCTTTCCAATGGGAGATTCCTCTTTTTCTGGAGAACTTACTATAGCAGTTTCCATATCCTGAGACAAGTTATAATTTGCTTCAATACACATTTCTTTTATATTACTTATGATTGCATCTGTATGAATTATTCTCATTTTTTTACCCATGCATATTATATCTTACTATAAACAAACATGGCCCCTTTCATAAAATTTATTGTTCTAGGTAAATAAAAAATGGTTTCTTACTTCCTTTAATTACTAATATATCATACTTTTAAGGCTCAAGTAAACTATAGAAAACACTATAGTCAAACCTTTGTCTTCTATAAATCACTAAAAAGGAGCAAAATGTATAACCTAAAATGGTCTTACACCTTGCTCCTTTTAATCTTAAATTTTTAAATTATATAGAGTTAAAGCTTATTCTTCAGAATCTTCTTCTATTTCTTCATAGTCCTGATCCGATTCTATAATAATCTCATTATCTAAAGATTCTTCCTCTAACTGTTCTTCTAATTGTTTTAAAAGATCATCTTCTGTTGTGTTGTCACTTTCCCTTACCTTGGCAAAGCTAGCAACCCTAACATCTTTATCTACATCAATATCAATTAATTTAACACCAGAAGTTATTCTTCCAAGTACTGAAATTCCACTAACCATTAGACGAATTATGATTCCCTCTGTAGTAATAATCATAATTTCATTATCTTCGTTTACAGCTTTAACACCGATAACATCGCCTGTTTTTTCTGTTATTTTATAACACTTAACACCCTTACCACCACGGCGTTGCACAGTAAATTCGTCCATGTCCGTACATTTACCCATACCATATTCAGATACGAATAATAGATACTTACCTTGTGTATGCAACTGCATTCCAACAATTTCATCATCGTCAGACAAGTTCATACCAATAACACCCATGGATGTTCTACCAGTAGGTCTAACATCTTCTTCGTTAAACCTGATACAGATACCATTCTTAGTTACTAAAATAATATCCTTTTGTCTATTTGTTGATTTAACTTCAATTAATTCATCATCTTCGCGAAGATTAATTGCTTGTAAACCAGATTTTCTAATATTTTCATATTCTTTGATAGGAGTTTTCTTAACAATACCTTTCTTTGTTGCCATGAATAGGTATCTATTATTCTTATACTCTTTTAGAGGAATAATCGCTGTGATTTTTTCTTCTGGTAATAACTGCAATAAGTTAACAATAGCAGTACCTCTAGCAGTCCTACTTGATTCTGGAATTTCATATGCTTTCAATCGATATACGCGACCTTTATTAGTAAAGAACATTATATAATGATGAGTAGTTGTCATTAATAGATCTTCTATGAAATCTTCATCTATTGTTTGCATACCCTTAATACCCTTGCCACCTCGATGCTGACTCTTGAAATTATCTACAGTCATTCTCTTTATGTAGCCAAGGCTAGTCATTGCAATTACTGTGTTCTCTCTAGGAATAAGATCTTCCATGGATAAATCATATTCATCAAATCCAATTGAAGTTCTACGATCATCACCATATTTATCACGGATAACAATAAGTTCTTCCTTGATAACAGTAAGAAGCTTCTTAACATCAGCTAAGATTGCTTTATATTCCGCTATTTTTTCTTGTAGTTCCTTGAATTCATTTTCAAGTTTTTCTCTTTCTAATCCAGTAAGAGCACGAAGTCTCATATCAACGATTGCTTGTGCTTGAACTTCCGATAATCCGAATCGTTCAATTAATCGTTCTTTGGCAATTCCAACGTTCTTTGAGGAACGTATAATACTAATTACTTCGTCAATATTATCAAGAGCAACCATTAATCCTTCTAAGATATGTGCTCTTTCTTCTGCTTTGTTTAAGTCGTATTGTGTACGGCGAGTTACTACTTCTTCTTGGTGAAGTAAGTAGTATTTTAACATATCATGCAAGTTAAGTACTTTTGGTTCATTGTTAACAAGTGCTAACATAATAACACCAAATGTATCCTGTAATTGCGTATGCTTATATAATTGATTTAATAATACATTTGCATTCACATCTTTACGAAGTTCAATACAAATTCTCATACCCGTACGGTCAGATTCATCACGCAATTCCGTAATTCCATCAATCTTCTTATCACGTACAAGTTCTGCAATTTTCTCTATTAATCTTGCTTTATTAACCATATATGGTAATTCTGTAACTACGATACGGTTTTTACCATTGTTCATTGGCTCAATATCCGTAACCGCACGTACACGAATCTTACCTCTACCTGTACGGTATGCTTCATCAATTCCTCTTGTTCCTAGGATGGTTGCACCCGTAGGGAAGTCTGGTCCTTTTACGATTTGAAGTAACTCTTCGATCGACGTATCACGATCTTCCTCTACACGATTATCAATCAACTTAATAACTGCATTAATAACCTCACGTAAGTTATGAGGTGGAATATTCGTTGCCATACCTACTGCGATACCTGATGTACCATTAACCAAAAGATTAGGAAATCTCGCTGGTAATACAACCGGCTCTTTTTCCGTCTCATCAAAGTTAGGTATGAAATCTACAGTATTTTTATTGATATCAGAAAGCATCTCCATTGAGATTTTACTTAAACGCGCTTCTGTATAACGCATGGCTGCTGCCCCATCACCATCCACAGAACCGAAGTTACCATGACCATCTACTAATGGATATCTTGTAGACCATTCTTGTGCTAAGTTAACTAAAGCTCCATATATAGAACTATCACCATGTGGATGATATTTACCCATTGCATCACCAACGATACGGGCACATTTACGATGTGGCTTATCCGGACCGTTGTTTAGTTCGATCATGGCATATAGAATTCTTCTTTGCACGGGCTTTAAACCATCTCTAACGTCCGGTAAAGCTCTGGCCGCGATTACAGACATGGCATAGTCAATGTATGACGTTTCCATCGTCTTTTTCAAATCGACGTCGTGAACTTTATCAAATATATGTTCGTCCATTTCTATTCCTCCATAGTTGTGACTTTATATAATTAGTGATATTTATATATCTAGATTCTTAACGTATTTTGCGTTTGCTTCTATGAATTCTCTTCTTGGTTCAACTTTATCACCCATAAGTGTAGTAAATGTTAAATCTATCTCAGATGAAGTATCTTCATCAATTGTTACACGTAATAATACACGCTTTTTTGGATCCATAGTTGTTTCCCATAGTTGTTCCGCATCCATTTCACCAAGACCTTTGTAACGTTGAATCTTATTATTGGTATCACGACCGATTTCAAGTAGTATTTTATTAAGTTCTTCATCACTATAAGCATAGTATACCTGTTTATTCTTCTCAACTTTGTATAAAGGTGGTTGCGCCAAATATACGTAACCTTGTTTTATTAATTCAGGCATAAAACGATATAAGAATGTTAATAATAAAGTACTAATATGAGCACCGTCAACATCGGCATCTGTCATAATTATAATTTTATGATAACGTAATCTGCTAATATCGAAATCATCTGATATACCTGTACCAAATGCTGTTATCATTGCTTTAATTTCGTTATTCACTAAAATCTTATCAAGACGTGATTTTTCAACATTAAGGATCTTACCTCTTAGTGGCAAAATTGCTTGCGTTGCACGAGATCTTGCTGTTTTAGCAGAACCTCCTGCAGAGTCCCCTTCTACGATGTAAATTTCACAATTCTTAGGATCCTTATCTGAACAATCAGCTAATTTTCCTGGAAGGCTCATACCTTCTAATGCAGTCTTTCTTCTAGTTAGGTCTCTTGCTTTTCTTGCTGCATCTCTTGCTCGTTGTGCAAGAACTGCTTTTTCACAGATAATCTTAGCTACACCTGGATTTTGTTCAAGAAAGTACGTAAGTTGTTCACTAACAACGGAATCAACAGCCCCTCTTGCTTCACTATTACCAAGTTTTTGCTTTGTCTGTCCTTCAAATTGAGGTTCACCAATTTTAATACTAATGATAGCTGTCAAACCTTCACGAATATCTTCACCCGATAAATTAGCCTCGTTATCTTTTAAGAATTTTTGTGTTCTGGCATAATCATTGAATGTTTTTGTAAGAGCATTCTTAAATCCAGAAAGATGCGTACCACCTTCTGGAGTCGTAATATTATTTACAAAGCTATAACAATTTTCTGTATATGAATTATTGTGTTGCATTGCAACTTCTACATATACGTCATCTCTTTTACCTTCGCAATATATAATGTTTTCATACAAAGGATCTTTATTGTTATTTAAGTACTGAACATATTCCTTAATTCCACCTTCATAATGGAATTCTACTACCTTTTGTTCTTCCTCTCGATCATCTCTTAAGATGATTTTAAGATTCTTTGTTAAAAAGGCCATTTCTCTAAGTCTTTGTTTTAATACTTCAAAATCATAGACTGTTTCTTCAAAAATTTTATTATCAGGAAGGAATGTTACAGTTGTACCTGTTCTATCTGTTTCTCCTACAACTTTCAGTGGATGCATTACCTTACCACGTTCATAACGTTGGTTATATATTTTCCCATCTGAGTGAATATAAACTTCAAGCCATTCGGATAAAGCGTTAACTACAGAAGCACCAACTCCATGTAATCCTCCGGATACCTTATATCCTCCACCGCCGAATTTACCACCAGCGTGAAGAATGGTAAATACAACTTCAACTGCTGGAATTCCCTTTTTAGGATGAATATCAATAGGGATACCTCGACCATTATCCTTAACGGTAATTGAATTATCTTTGTTAATTGTAACATCAATTGTATCACAATAACCACCAAGTGCTTCATCAACTGCGTTATCTACAATCTCATATACAAGATGGTGTAAACCTTTTGATGACGTACTACCAATATACATACCTGGTCTTTTTCTTACAGCTTCTAAACCTTCAAGAATCTGTATCTGATTAGCGCCGTATTCTGTACCCAATTCTGTACTCATAACTATCCTCCTAATTTTATCTTTTATTGAATTGCTATTACTCTAAAATTATGATTCGTTTTCTGCAGTCACACTTCCTTCAACCACTTTATACAATTTATCAATATGAAAACGATTTGCTACGAACTCTTCCAAACCCGTACAAGTAATCATTGTTTGAATACCTTCAATGCTACTTAGTAAATAATTCTGCCTATTACGATCTAACTCTGATAAAACATCATCTAATAATAATATTGGTTCATCTTTTATGGTTTGTCTCACTAATTCAATTTCTGCAAGTTTTAAGGAAAGTGCTGATGTCCTCTGCTGCCCTTGAGAACCATATTTTCTAATATCTATATCTTTTATTGTAAAACAAATATCATCTCTATGAGGTCCGACACTTGTTAATTTATAAAATATATCTTTATCTCTTTGTTTTTTAACTTTTGTTTCCATTTCTTGAGAAAGAACATTAGGTTCATATTGAACTACTAGTTCTTCCTTGCCACCTGATAATCTCTTATGTATATCGTATACAATCTCATTTAGTTCAAGTATAAATTGTTTTCTTCTCTCAATTATACGTTTACCAAATTCACAAAGTTGTATATCCCATATACTAAGTGTTTCCATTAATTCAGGTTTAAAACCTATTTGCTTTAATAAATTATTTCGTTGGGCAATAATTTTGTTGTAATTTGTCAAATCAGAAAGGTATAGTTTATCCAACTGACATAACTCAAAATCAATAAATCTCCGACGATCACTTGGACCATTCTTAATTATACTTAAATCCTCTGGAGAGAAAAATACAAGGTTAATAAGACCAAAGAGTTCACTAGACTTCCTAATTGGAATTCCATCAATTGCTACGCCTTTTGGTTTGTTTTTCTTTAAGTGCATATCAATTCGATGTACAATCAGATTTTTCTCAATAAACATTCGAATATGAGATTCTTCCTGATTTAACTGAATCATCTCTTTATCCTTACTACCCTTGTGTGATTTTGTCGTCCCAGCTAAATAAACAGCCTCAAGAATATTAGTTTTTCCCTGTGCATTATCCCCGTACAATATGTTTGTACCATTC
>NZ_CBDLAM010000063.1:7545-9784 GCF_965301125.1 Anaerosporobacter sp.
GATATTCGTTCCCTCGTCAAAACCCATGGATAACGTTTTATAATTTCTAAAATTACTTAACTCAAGTGATTTAACGAACATAATTACACCAATTATTTCTCAATCTTTATTTGTTCTCCGTTGTATTCAACAATGTCACCAGCAACTAATTTTTTGCCACGTTGGTACTCGACTTCATGATTTACTTTAACGAGACCATCTTGGATTACAAATTTGGCATCTACTCCAGAATCTACCAGTCCGCCTGCTTTTAAAACCTGTCCTAATTTAATAAACTCTTCTCTTAATTTGATTGTTTGCATTATAACGAAATGCTCCTTTCTAAAGACAAAAGAATTTGTGTACATCACAAATTCTCTAATTGAAAAAACTTTGTCTTTTCAACCTTGCCTCCTAACTTATACAGCTCCACTAAAGTTAACTGGTAATATTAAATATACGTAAGTTTCTTCTTTATCACGAATAAAACATGGTGCTTTTGGATTAAATAGATAAATATCAACTTCTTCATCGTCGATAACACGCAATGCATCAATTAAGAATTTAGGATTAAATCCTATCAGAATATCTTTACCTTCTTTACGGATATCAATTTCCTCATTCATGGAACCAATAGATGAGTTAATCTTTAATTCTAAATCCGTATCCGTAATGTTTACAATGATTGGTTTTTTCTCAGACTCTTTCACTAATAGCGTTGCACGATCGATACAACTTAAAAATTCCTTTTTATTAATAGTTACCTTCGTTTCATAGTCATTTGATAACATCTGGTCAATCTTATAAAATTCACCTTCAATAAGACGTGATAATACTGTTGTCTTGTCAAATTCAAATAAGATATGTTTATCAGAGATGTATATTTGTAGCTCATCAGATACTTCTCCTGATAAAATCTTACTAATTTCTATAAGTGTTTTACCTGGTACTACTACCTTAGTGTTTTCGTACTCTTGATTTAACCTAATCTTTCGAATTGATATTCTATGACCATCCAAAGATACAACCTTTAAATCACTACCTGCAATTTCAAGTAGTTCACCTGTCATAATCTTATTACTTTCATTATCAGCAATAGAAAATACTGTTTGGCGAATTACTTCTTTTAATGAAAATTGAGATAATACAATTGGTTTATTTTTTGTAATAGTCGGTAAACTAGGAAATTCTTCAGATGATTTACCTAAAATCTCAAACTTAGATTTTTCACAAGTAATTGTTGCTTTGAAATTATCATCTGTTTGGATGGTTACATCATTCTCTGGTAACTTACGAACAATCTCAGAGAAGATCTTAGCATTAATAGCAATAACACCTTCTTCAACGATCTCACCCTTAATGACTGTTTCGATACCTAATTCCATATCATTAGATATTAATTTAATTTGACCGCTTGTAACTTCTATAACAAGACACTCAAGAATTGGCATTGTTGATTTTGCAGACACTGCTTTTAAAGCAATGTTAACACCATTTAGTAAATCACTTTTGGAACAAACAATTTTCATTCTGTGTATAACTCCCTTCAGGATAAAATATAAAAATATATAATAAATATTTAGTAGTAATAGTAATAGGGGCTGTTAAAATGTTGATAAGTGCTTTTTTGATGATAAATGAGCCACTTCACGTCCATAACAACTATGTTAATAATTCTTTTTAAGATTGAGTATAAAATTGAAGTTATTAACATGGTCTAATTTATACAAAAATAATACACACAAAAATAACAGGTTATTAACAATAAATTCTGAATAACTTAAAACTACTATTGAGGGTTAATCTTCTTACTTAAAACCTCTATTGTATTTTGAAGAGTAGAGTCATTTACGAGATCTTTTGTAATCTTATCAATACCATGTAAAACTGTTGTATGATCACGGTTTCCAAGCTTCTTACCAATGTCAGTAAGAGATAGCTCAGTGAGTTTACGAGATAAATACATACAAATTTGTCTTGGATAAGAAATATTCTTACTCTTCTTCGATGAGTAGATATCAGATTGTGAAATGCTAAAGTGTTCTGAAGTCATTTCAACAATTAAATCTACAGTGATTTCTTTCTTATTATTAGGTGAGATTAAGTCTTTCAGAACTTTCTCAGCTAATTCTACCGTTACATCTTTTTTCTCAAGTCTAGAAAACGCTACAATCTTAGTAAGAGCCCCTTCTAGTTCACGAATATTGGATTTGATATTCGTAGCAATATATTTCATTACTTCATTATCAATTTGAAGACC